>JAVEYV010000199.1:0-4795 GCA_034003305.1 Spirochaetia bacterium
GAGAAGAGGTCCTGCTTGATCTTGGTCACCACCGCGAGGCCTAGCTTGGCCATCTGGATCGATCCTACGTAGCCCAGAAAGCCCGAGGAGAGCACGAGGATGAGGTAGAAGAATGCATAGCGAAGCAGGAGACCCGTATCGCCGGCGGGCACGGCGCGGTCGATGATAGCCCGGAGTATCAGGGGCTGCACTACCCTGCCGGCGGCGATCGCCAGCATGGTTAAGAGTCCTGTGACTGCGTATCGTTTTTCGGAAGCTACATAAGAGAGAACAGTCGTTGTATACGAAGAGTTGCGCGCCTTCATTGGAGTATGGTGGTTTACTATACTCCACTTAAAAGCCTTTAGCGATACTCCTCCCAGGCCTTGATTTCAAAGCCCTTGGCCTTGTGGCTCTCCAGCGCGTCGATAAACTGTTTGGCCACCTTTATATTGGTAAAAAGAGGAATATTGAAATCCACCGCCGCCCTTCGGATCAGATAATCGTTCTTCAGTTCTTTTTCCTCATTGTTCTTGGGGATGTTGATCACCAGGTCGAACTGACGGGCTTTGAGCATGGTGGCGATGTTGGGCTCGGACTTCTCCAGCGGCCAGGCCAGACGGGTGCAGGAGAGGCCATTGGAATTCAGGAAGCGGGCCGTACCGCCGGAGGCGAAGAGTGAATAGCCCATGGCCGCCAGTTTTTTTGCGCTGTCGAGGAATTCGAGCTTGTCCTGCAGGGGTCCTGTGGATAAGAGGACGTTTTTCTTGGGGATTTTATAGCCCACCGAGAGCATGGCCTTCATGAAGGCGTCGTCCAGGTCGGTGCCGATGCAGCCCACCTCGCCGGTGGATGCCATCTCCACGCCCAGGATGGGATCGGCCCCGTGAAGGCGGGAGAAGGAGAACTGGGCCGCCTTGACTCCCACCCAGGGCAGATCAAGGGCCGAGGAACTGGTCTTGGGGAGCTCGGCGTTCAGAATCGCCCTGGTGGCCAGGTCGATCATGTTCACCCTGGAAACCTTGGAACAGAAAGGGAAGCTCCTGGAAGCCCGCAGATTGCACTCTATCACTCGAATCTTGTTGCGCTGGGCGATGAATTGAATATTGAACGGGCCTGTGATCTCAAGTTCCGCGGCTACTTGTTCGGTTATCCGCCGAATTTGACGAATCGTTTCGATATAGAGGCGCTGGGCGGGCAGAACCACCGTCGCGTCGCCGGAGTGGACCCCGGCGTTTTCGATATGCTCGGTAATAGCGTGAAAGATTATTTTTCCCCTGGAGGCAACCGCGTCTATCTCGATTTCCTTGGAGTTCTCTATGAATTTGGAGACCACCACCGGATGTTCGGGAGAAAGCTCAGTGGCCAGGCTGAGGAATTTTCTGAGCCTGATCTCGTCCCAGGCAACGTTCATGGCCGCGCCGGAGAGCACGTAACTGGGTCTGACCAGAACAGGGTAGCCTACGGTTCTGGCGAACTGGGCCGCCTCGTCCGCCGTGGTCAGATCCCTCCATTCAGGCTGATCCACGCCGAGCTCGTCCAGAAGGGCTGAGAATTTATTCCTGTCCTCTGCCCTGTCGATGTTGGACGAGGAAGTGCCCAGGACCACCGCTCCCGAGTCGTAGAGCTTCATGGCCAGATTGTTGGGTATCTGGCCCCCCATGGAGAGAATAATCCCCTCGGGGCGCTCAAACTCGTAAATGTCCAGCACCCGCTCCAGGCTCAGTTCCTCGAAATAGAGCCTGTCGCAGACATCGTAATCGGTGCTCACGGTCTCCGGGTTGCAGTTGACCATAATCGTGCGCCGGCCAAGCTTCCGGGCTGTCTGTATCGCATTGACGCAGCACCAGTCGAATTCCACGCTTGAGCCGATCCGGTACGGACCCGATCCGGGCACCATGACGCCGGCGCCCGAGGGGCTTACATCGTCCTTTGTTCCTGCGTAGGTGAGATAGAGATAGTTTGTCTCGGCGGGAAACTCGGCCGCCAGGGTGTCGATCTGCTTGACCGAAGGCAGGATGCCCTTTGCTTCCCGGAAGGAACGGATCTCCATCTCCTTCTGTCCCAGTATCGAGGCGAGTCCCTCATCTGAAAAGCCTGAGCGCTTGGCCGAGCGAATCAGGTCCACATAGGCTTGACCCCTGGACTTTTTCCCTTTCCCCGCCTCGATAAGCTTTTCTTCGATTTTGCGCACCGCGGCGATTCGGCTTAAAAACCAGGGATCGATTTTCGTGGCCTTGTGCACAGCATCGACGCTCCAGCCTTCGGCGAAGGCCCTGTATACGGCGAAGAGCCTTCGGTCGGTGGGCTGACGAAGGGCGGTTTTAATGGACAGAAAATCGGGTCCCATGAGGCGGGCTTCGTCCGAGAGGCCCCGGGCACCCATGCCCGTCATCCTGATAGCCTTTTGCAGCGCTTCTTCGAAGGTTCTGCCTATGGACATCACCTCGCCCACCGATTTCATCTCACTCCCCAGCCGAGTATCCACTTCCTTGAACTTGGAGAGGTCCCAGCGGGGAATCTTGACAACGCAGTAGTCCAGGGCGGGCTCGAAGCAGGACATGGTAGCCACGGTTATCTTGTTGGGAATTTCTGCCAGTGAAGCCCCGAGCGCCAGCTTGGCCGCCACATAGGCCAGGGGATAACCGGTGGCCTTGGAAGCCAGGGCAGAGGAACGGGACAGCCGGGCATTTACCTCGATTATCCGATATTCTTCCGAGGCGGGATCCAGGGCGTACTGGATGTTGCATTCCCCAACGATCCCGATGCTCCGGATTACCTGGAGCGCTACCTGGCGCAGCATGTGGTATTCCCGATCCGTGAGGGTTTGAGAGGGAGCCACAACGATGCTCTCGCCGGTATGGATTCCCAGAGGATCGAAGTTTTCCATGTTGCAGACGGTGATGCAGTTATCGAACCTGTCCCTCACAACCTCGTATTCAACCTCTTTCCAACCCCCCAGCCACTCTTCCACAAGTACCTGGGGCGAGAGTGAAAAGGCTTTTTCACAGCGCGAAACGAGCTGTTTTTCGTTTTTGCAGAGTCCGGAACCGGCGCCGCCCAGGGCAAAGGCCGCCCTCACCATCACCGGAAAGCCGATCTCGGCGGCGGCTTCCTTCGCCTCATCCACCGAAAGGGCTGCTACGCTCCGGGGTGTCTTCGCGCCGATGCTGTGAAGCTTTTCGGCAAAGAGTTCCCTATCCTCGGTCAGGCGAATCGCCTCCACGGAGGTACCCAGCACCTCCACCCCATACTTGTAGAGTATTCCCTCGTCGTAGAGTTGAATGCCGCAGTTGAGGGCTGTCTGCCCGCCGAAAGCCAAGAGAATGCCGTCGGGCCTCTCTTTTTCGATAACTTTTCTGACAAATTCGGCAGTGAGGGGAAGAAAATACGTGGCATCCGCCATGCCTTCGCTGGTCTGTATCGTGGCGATGTTCGGATTGATAAGAACCGACTTGACCCCTTCTTCCCGTAAAGCCTTGAGTGCCTGTGAGCCTGAGTAGTCAAACTCCCCCGCCTGGCCGATCTTGAGGCCGCCGGAACCGAGAACTAAGACTTTTTCAAATTTTTTCATGCTTTTCTCCGAAAACTGGCATACCGAGCGGCCTGGGCGATAAAGGCTTCAAGCAGGAACTGGGTGTCCCTGGGGCCAGGACAGCCCTCCGGGTGGAACTGCACCGCGCTGAAGGGCTTCCGCTGGGAGCGCAGGCCTTCGATAGTGCCGTCATTGGCATTGATAAACCAGGGAGCCCAGCCATGGGGAATACTCTCTTCCCTGACCGCATAGCCATGGTTTTGGCTCGTCATGAAACAGCGCTTGCTCCCCACTTCCAGAGCCGGCTGGTTCTGCCCCCTGTGTCCGTAGGGAAGTTTATAGGTGTCGGCGCCGGCAGCCAGCGCAAGTATCTGATTTCCCAGGCAGATGCCGAAGATCGGAGTATCGCCCTGCAGGGCGCGCCTCACCGTAGCGATTGTCTTGGTACAGGCCTTGGGATCGCCCGGACCGTTGGAAATGAATATGCCGTCGCAGTCTATGCCTTTGAGGTCAGAATCCCAGGGCAAACGGAGCAGGTTCGCCTTTGAATCCAGCATGATCCTGAGGATATTGGCCTTAACTCCGCAGTCGATCAGCGCGATGGTGGGAGCGGAAGGCTCTGTCCCATAGAGTTTTGGCGCTGTACAGGAAACCTCGGCCACAGGATGGGTTTCATCGGAGCTGAGGTAATCGCCCATGGAATCTTCCTGTCCCAGATTGCCTGAGGCAGAGGGCTTGTCCAGAACTATTTTCCCCCGCATCACTCCCCGTTCCCGAAGTGTCTGGGTGAGGGCTCTGGTATCGATGCCTGTGATCCCGGGTATGCCCTCCTCCTCCATCCAGGCCGAAAGGCTGCGCTTTGAGGTGTAATGGCTTGGTTCTTCGCTGAGCTCGGAGATTACCAGGCCGGAGACCTGAATTTTCTCGGACTCGAAATCCAGGGGTATCCCGTAGCGGTCGAATTTTAGCGCCGGAACCCCGTAGTTGCCCACCAAGGGATAGGTAAGGACCAGAATCTGCCCCTTGTACGAAGGATCGGTAAGGGATTGGGGGTATCCGACCATGCCGGTGGAGAAGACAACTTCGCCCGAAGAAGGACGCAGGGCGCCAAAGGCCTGACCTCTAAATTCACTGCCGTCTTCCAGAAGCAGAAAGGCCTCGCGCTTTGTGGATCCCATGGATTCTCCTTAGGTCTGGGCTATCGCCATAGAGCCTCGGGATGGTATCCGGCGTCTCCGCTTATGCTGCGCCCCTGGGTGTACGATGGGGGTGCTCAGATCG
>JAVEYV010000200.1:0-4759 GCA_034003305.1 Spirochaetia bacterium
CCTGAGTGAATCTACAGAAGGCATGGACGAAGCCGCGGTCGGCTTGGATGCGGAAGCGGCCGGCTTGGATGCGGCCGCTTCCGGCGATACTTCCGACAATGCTTCAGTAGATACCGTGACCGCCCCTTCCGAAGAAGAACCCGCCCTTCCCGACATCACCGGCCCGGAGGCTGCGCCCGAAGCTGTGCCTGAAGAAGTGCCCGCAGTCGGGCAGGCTGAAGAGCCGGAGGATTTCTTCCCCCCTGTCATAGACCCCCTGATGTCTGCGGGCATATTTGTCGACGGACTCGAATACGATATCGAAATGCCCTGGGGCCATGAGGAATTCGAAGAACTCAGGAAATTCTACCTCAGCGCCGGGGGCAAGAAATGGCTAAAGGCGGTGATGCAGCGTTCCCTGCCCTATCTGGCCTTCGTAGAGGAAAAAATCTTCGAACTGAATCTTCCCAGAGAGTTGCTGTATCTGCCGCTCATCGAGTCCGAGTATTCGCCCTATGCGGTGTCCCGCAGCGGCGCCACGGGCATATGGCAGTTTATGCGCAACTCCATCGCCGGCTACGGCCTGGACATCAATGAATGGAAGGACGACCGAAGGGACTTTATGCGGAGCACCACCGGCGCGCTTTTAAAGCTCCGGGACAACTATAAGGCTTTAGGCGACTGGTCTCTCGCCATTGCCGCCTACAACGCCGGACTAGGCGCCGTAACCAGGGCAGTGCGGAACGCACAGGGAGAGTCCATCGACTTCTGGCACCTCTATGAGAGCAGAAAACTTCCTAAGGAATCCCTGGCCTATGTTCCCAAGTTTCTGGCGGTATCGTCGATTTTGCGCTTCCCCGAACTGCACGGCCTGGAGTTCAGCTGGGGAGACACCATGAAATGGGAGGCGATAGAACTGGACCGTCAGGTCGATATCGGCCTGGTAGCCGAAAAAGCAGGGATCGATCTGGATCTTTTTAAACGGGGCAACGCCGAACTCAACTACAATATCACGCCGCCGGGAAAAGGCCAGATGCTTAAAGTGCCCTCCGAGCACGCCGAGGCGGTAAAGGCTTTACTGTCAGGCAGCTCTGCGCCTCTTATCCGCTACAACATCTACACGGTTAAATCCGGGGATACCCTGAGCGTGATAGCCCGGCGCTATTCCACCCCTTTAAGCATAGTAATCGACGCCAATCCCGGCATTAGGCCCGATAAAATCAAGATAGGACAGCGACTGATCATACCCCAGCTGAGCGCGGCAAAGGTGCCTGCGTCATCCGCCTCGAGAATCAATATTGCCTTCGATTCGTACTACACGATAAAAAAGGGCGATACCCTGGGAAAAATATCCGGCCTCTACGACATAAACCCGATATTGCTGGCCGAAGCCAACGATATCGGGCTCAATAGCATACTCAGAATCGGTCAACGCTTAAAAGTTCCTTCACGCTGACCTTTTTTATAAAATCGACCAACGCTCAGCTCAGGGCAAGGGTTGCGAACACCTTGGCGTCGCCCATGATGTTGGAAAGTTGCGCGCTTTCGTTGGGCTGATGAGCGGTCTCGTTCATCCTTGCCCAGACAACACAATCATAGCCCGCATTGCGCAAATAGGCGCCGACGGTGCCGCCGCCGATGCCGATGGGCTTGGCCTCGACGCCGTAGACTTCCCTTACCGCCTTCTGGAGCACCTTGACCACGGGAGCGTCGGCGGCGGTTGCCTTGGATTCATTGCTCTGGACAATTTCAAAGCCGACCTTGACCTTATGCTCGGCTTCCACGAGCGCGGCGACTTTTCGCAATTCTTCCAAGACCTTCGCCACAGGGTATACCGGCAGAATTCTCATGTCTAAATAGAAGACATCCTCGCCGGGGATGGTGTTGACATTGGGCACGTTGGCTTCTTTCTTGGTGGGATTGATTGTCGTCCGGTCGGGCTCGAAAAGGGAATTCCGGGCTGTAAAAACCGTGTTTTCAAGCTTGTGGATGCGAAGCGCCAGGTCGCTGGCGGCCAAAAAGGCGTTGACACCCTTGTCCGGGGAGGCGGCATGGGTCTGCAGACCTTGGGTTCGCACCTTAAGCCAGCAGATGTTTTTTTCGGCCACCTCAATTTCTGTTCCTTCGGCATTGCCGCCGTCGGGGATGATGATGGTATCTTCCTTAGTAAAAAGTGAGTGATTGTTGATAAGATGCTGGATTCCGAACTTGGAACCCACCTCCTCGTCGGCCACAAACAGCAGCTTGATCGTGCGCTGGGGCACAATGCCCTGCTTCACGAAGGCCAGTGCGGCGAACACCGAAGCCACAAGCCCCTGTTGGTTGTCTTCGACGCCCCGGCCTACGACGGCGCCGTCCTTGACGATCACCCTCCAGGGGTCGCTCTGCCAGAGCGAGCGCTCGCCTTCGGGGACCACATCCAGATGGGTCATGATCCAGAGCCTAGCCTTGTCGTCCTTGCCGTGAATGGTAGCAATCAAGTTGGGCCGAATGCCCGAGGCCACTCTGTCGTCCCTGGCATCCAGGCGAACGATGTCGGAAATACCATGAGCCTTGAGCCACATTTCCAAGGCCAGGGCCTTGTCCAGCTCCCCCTGCCCGCCCGACTCAGGAGCCAGGGCCGGAATCGAGGTGAGCAGCGTTTCAAGCTCCACGATGCCGTCAGTACTCTTTTCGATGTACGTAAAAACCTTGTCTTTCACACTATGCTCCTTGCCTTATATTCATTGCTCTTTCAATCACTATTGCGCATCCGCAGCTCGCGGCTTCAAGCTCTGCCGGCCAGGCGCCGCGTGCCCAGCCGCGGCGCCTGGCCGCCTATCCAGCAGCCCGCGCTGCGTCGCCATCAATCCGCCCCGCGGCTGTAGGCCTTCCAACTGGTGAAAATAAGGGAGTCCAGGTCCGAGTAGCGGGCTTTCCAGCCTAACAGCGCTCGAGCCTTGCCGCTGGATGCCACCAGGCTGGCAGGATCGCCGGGGCGGCGCTCCACAATGTCGGCGGGAATCGTCTTGCCTGATATCCTGCGGGCAGCTTCCAGGATTTCCAGCACCGAAAGCCCCGATTCCGAGCCCAAATTGACCGTGAGGCTTTTTTTCTGTTTTACAACGTAGTCCAGGGCAAGCAGATGCCCCTGGGCGAGATCGCTGACGTGGACGTAGTCGCGCACTCCCGAGCCGTCTCTGGTGGGATAATCGGTGCCGAAAACCTGAAGTTTGGGACGTATGCCCGCGGCTACCTCCATGATCACCGGAATGAGGTTGGCGGGGTTTTTCTCCAGCCCGTACACCCTGCCCTCCGGATCGTAGCCGGCGGCGTTGAAATAGCGCAGGGCGGCAAACTTCAACCCCTTGAGCTTTTCGTACCAGGCGAGAAACCGCTCGATTTCGAGCTTGGTAAAGCCGTAAAAGTTCTCCGGCTCCTTGGGATGCTCCTCGTCCACCGGGAGGTAGGCAGGCTCTCCGTAAACCGCCGCTGACGAGGAGAATACCAGGGCTTCGATGCCCGCTTCGCAGGCCGCGTTTAAAATATTGATGGTGCCGGCGATGTTCTGGGTGGCGTACTTCTGTGGGACGATCATCGATTCCCCGGCAGCCTTTGCAGCAGCCAGATGCACCACGGCATTGTAGCCGCCCCGCTTCATAAGCCCTTCAAGCCAGGGGTAATCCAGGATATCGCCCTGAAAAAAGCCGTACTCGGGAAAAAGATTGTCCCTGCGGCCTGTGGAGAGGTTGTCCGCCACATCGACCGACAGGCCTGAATCCGCAAAAAGCCGTGCCACGTGGCTGCCGATATACCCGGCGCCGCCGATGATCAGTACTTTCATAGCTTTTATGATAGCAAGATTTTAAAAGGGAGGATAGGCGATTCAGGGAGCAAAAAAAAGCCACCCGGTTTGGGTGGCTCTGCCGCCGATCAGAATTGAACTGATGACACATGGATTTTCAGTCCATTGCTCTACCAACTGAGCTACAGCGGCGAATGAGGAGGATTGTTACAGCCCAGGCCCTTTTTTGTCAATACCTAGGTCTGGGGAGTGCGGAAATAGATGTTTATATATTGCGAAAATTAAGGGCGCAGGCTATTATTGCCGAAGTTACTAAAGTACCCCTTCCGGGAAAGGAATGGAGATAAAGTCTTGATCCGCAAAATCCTGCGGCTCCTGCCGCTCGCCATAGTCATACTCCTTTTCCATTCCTGCGAAAGCCAGCCCGATGTACCCCTTTTCGTCGCCGAAGTAGTGCCGACAACAACCACAACCACGATAAAAGCCCCGGTGATGGTTGTCTCCCAGACTCCCGCCACCACAACCACAACGTTGGCGCCGGCGCCAAAACCGATACTCCCTTCAATCTCCGAACCCGAGTACAGAAACCTCTTCGCCTCGGTAAACGACGCGCATAAGGAAGCGATTTTTTACGAATTGGAGCCCCTGCTTCCCGAAGGCTTCGTTTCCGCCTCAGCCCAGTTCCAGGACGCCAGGGCTAACTTCGAAACCCAGGTCTGGCGCTGGCCTTACGATGGCGAGGCTGCCTACCCCTTCGCCCAAGAACTGCGCAGCGTAGGACGCAGCTTTGAATCCCTGCTCGCCAAGGGGCTGCCGCTGCGCTCCGATGCCGAAAAAGCCAAAGTTCAGGGCATGGCCGATGCGGCCGAGGCCGAGGATTTAAGCCAGGCCGCCCCAGAACGCAACGCCAAAGCCTTGAGCGAATTCGAGCTCGGCAAGACACTTCATACCAAGGCCCACTACCGCGATTCCATTGCGGCTTTCAGAAAGGCCAAG
>JAVEYV010000201.1:0-4745 GCA_034003305.1 Spirochaetia bacterium
AGAGCAGCGCCGCCGCGGGCATCGCCATCCAGTTTGGTGAGGATTACCGCGTCAAACGCAAGCTTTTCATGAAACTCTTTGGCCACGGTGACGGCATCCTGACCGGTCATGGAATCTGCTACGAAAAAGATATAGTCTGGCTTTACATGAGCTTTTAGCCGTGCCACTTCATCCATCATCTGGGTATCGATGTGCAAGCGGCCAGCCGTGTCGAAGATCAAGAGATTGGTAAAATCCGCGTGAGCTTGTTTGAGCGCGCTATCGGCGATGGTAATCACATCCTTGGTATCTTCGCTTACCACCGGAATGTCGATCTGTTTACCCAGGACTTTCAATTGCTGGATGGCGGCGGGACGATAGACGTCGCAGGCCACCATCATCGGTTTGATGCCTTTCTTGCGGTACATTGCCGCCAGTTTGGCGCAGGCAGTGGTCTTACCTGAGCCTTGCAGACCCACCATCATGATCTTCACCAGTTTGTTGTTGTAAACTTTCATCTCAAAGCCTTCAGTATCCATCAGGCTGATGAGCTGTTCATGCACGATTTTTACGATCTGCTGCCCGGGGGTGAGGGATTTCATCACTTCGGTGCCCAGGGAACGTTTCTCTACTTCGGCTATGAAGTTCTTTACGATTTTGAAGTTTACGTCTGCTTCCAGCAGAGCCATGCGGATTTCACGCATGCTGTCCTTGATATTCTGTTCGGTGAGATAGCCGCTGCCTTTGAGGCCACGGAAGATTTTATCCAAACGGTCGGAAAGGCTATTGAACATCAGATCCCCTTCAGAGTGTTGATTGCGTTTGTGTAGTTTTCGGATGCAAAGATATATGAGGCCGAGACCAGGATTTCTGCTCCGGCATCGCGTAGTGTGGATGCGTTATCGCCCTTTACCCCACCATCCACTTCGATCTGAAACTTCAGTCCCTTTTCTGTGCGCAAGGAGCTGAGTTCCCTGATTTTATCGATGGCTGATGTGATGAACTTTTGTGCTGAATAGCCGGGATTCACGCTCATTACCAGAACGAAATCCAGATCAGCTAACAGGGCAGATATACTGCAGACTGGAGTGCCTGGATTGAGTGCCAGTCCCGCTTTGATCCCATGCGCCTGAATCTGTTGAATCATGCGGTGAGGATGATGCACCGTCTCAGCGTGAAATGATATATACTGCACTCCAATGGCGGCCAGACCTTCCACATAGGCATCAGGATTGGTAACCATCAAATGGGCGTCCAGAGGCTTGTCGCTGAGGTTTCTGATGCACTGCACCAGGGGGTAACCAAAGCTTAGGTTTGGCACATAATGCCCATCCATGAGATCCAGGTGGATGATGTCCGTGGCTTCCAGAGCCCGTATTTCATCGCCCAGACGGGAAAAATCCGCGGACAAGACCGAGGCGGCGATCAGTGTATTCATCTTTTTCTCTTACCTTTACTCTTGATGATCAGGACCATGTCCTGCAGTTCTTCATGATAAGCATTTTTATACTTCTGCAGGATCTTGGGTTTCAACAACACCAATTCCTGCATCCAGGCGCTGTTTTCCACCCCCACGAAGAGGGTGTTTTGCTCTATCTTGATGGGGTGAGAGCGCTCCGCGAGGAGTTCACCCACCACGCTTTTCCAAGCCAGGTATAGGCTGATAAAGCGTTCATGTTTCTCGCCGCCTATCTTGTATAACACACGGCGTAAATTCGTACTAAGTCCTGATAAAGCCATTGTAAAAAGATACGGGAGTCTTGCTGAGGTTGCTCAGCTTGAACTCCCGCTCACATTTATGGTTTATTATTCCTGGTTGAAGTATAGACCCATGGCATTGTAAGCCAGGATCAAGACGGCCATCGCCACATAGTAAACAGAACCGATTCCCATTGGTGTGCTATCCACACGGGACATGAGCAGGCCAGGGATCATGGCGGCTATTATGAATACTACGTATCCGATAGTCCGATGCATCACGGTGCTGTCTTTACGATTGATGAGATATACCGGCAGCAGGGATAAGATAATGAAGAGGATGGAAAGCCCAAGCATCAGCATTACCACAGTGGAAACCGTCATCTCGGCCGGCAAATTGATCACGCTGGAGCGCAGAGCGATCAACATCGGGGCGATAATGGCCAGGATCATCAAAACAGCTGCCAGGATCACCCTGATTGTCCTGTTTTGGCTTTGTACTACTTCAAAATGACGCTGCTTTTTGCGCAGAGTGAGATAAATCACCACACTCATCGCTAAAAAGAATGCGGCATAAGCCAGCATCATAATCGGCCTGCCAGTGATCATGCCCATCAAAGAGAGAACGAGCACAAACACCACCAAAGAGGCGATTTGCTTGATCTTGAAGATCGTATCGAACATGGGAACCTCCCGTGAAATTATTCGGCTTCAGCAGCGACCGTAAAGCTGATGCTGGCAGGAATCTCTTTATGCAGGCGAAGCTGCACGGTGTGATCGCCCAATTCCTTGATATGATGTTCCATCTGAACGGCTGCGCGTCCGATTTCCACGCCCTGTTCCTTTAGGGCGACCACGATATCATTTTCAGAAACTGAGCCGAACATCGATCCCTGTTCATCCACTTTGCGGACAAATGTCAGTTTTATGGAAGCTATTTTTTCGGCAAGGTTTTTTAATTCAGCCAGCTTTTTTTCTTCAGCTACTTTCAGTTCGTCCTGGATCGAGCCCAGGCGTTTCATATTGGCCGGAGTGCCATAAATGGCATAGTCTCTTGGAACAAGGTAGTTGCGGGCGTATCCACGTTTCACGTTTACAATTTCGCCTTTCTTGCCAAGATTCTCTATGTGTTCAAGTAATATCACTTTCATGCGGTATTTCCTCCACGGTTTATATTTCGGATGCCCAACCAACTATCGGCCAAACCGATCAGGGTGAGCGGGATAAAGGCATACAACAGGATAAACACCATGATGATGCCACGCAAAATGCCATTTGAGAATATCCTGGCCAGCCCCGTTGACACAGAGGCAAAACCCTGAATCAAGGGAACTGTGCACAGCAGGATGAGGGCATTGATGAATATGTGTCTGCTGGGTTCAAACAGATACAGAGGCAAAATGGCCACGATCATAAGGTTGTAGATAACAGGAAATCTCATATCCTCGAAGCGAAAGGGAATCTTGATGCTTCGGTGGAAGAGATAAAAGCCCATCATCAAAGCCAGAATCTGGCCTACACCCCAAAGGGCTGGCAGTACCATCTTCCACAGCCTCATGCTGATATCCATATATTCCTGGTTCAGCAGTGCAGGCATCTGCGTCTGAATCAGTTCGTATCCCTGATCAAAGCCTTCTGCAATCAAAGCCCCAAAGAGAAGCATCCGCACCATCGAGTAAGCAATCACGCCGATCATCGAGATCAGCAATGCTTCACTGAGGATTTGGTTGGTTCGCAAAATAGTCAGGAAGATATAGGCAATGAGGCCAACTCCGAAAATGGCGTCTAACACCATCAATTGGGTGGCCGGGCTTCTATCCAAAATCAGGATGATCAAAGGCATCACGAAAAAGGGGCTTAACACCCTCTGAGGCGCTGCAATTGACACACCCAGGGTCTTGGCACAAAAGACCATTACCATGATCATTCCCAAAAAGGGGCTGAAGCTTGCAAGGGCTCCATTGAGCAGGGAAAACCAGAACATGAGCTATTCTATGACGTATGCGATCAATGCCATCTGTCGGGCGCGTTTGATCTCGGTGGTGAGCTTGCGCTGGTGTTTGGCACAGGTTCCGGTAAGGCGTGCTGCTTCGATTTTGCCGACGTCAGAGATGAATTGACGCATCAGATCGATGTTTTTGTAATCAATTACAATTTCTTTATTCGCACAGAACTTGCAGTATTTCTTACGGGTGAACTTTTTCTTTCTATCACTGAAATTCATATCTTCTCCTAAAATGGTAAATCATCAGTAGTGGTCTTTTGCGGAGCCGTATTCTCTTCTGGAAGAGGCGCTTCATCGGTGCTGACATTTTGGCTATCACGAGGCTTCCATTCCAGAATGTGAATATAATCCGCAGTCACTTCTGTGGATTTGCGGGTTACGTTGTTTTGATCGGTCCAGGTGCGTGTTTCCACTCTGCCTTCCACGATCAGCGGCGTGCCCTTGTGGGCGTTGTTTGCCATATTCTCGGCCCATCTGTTCCAAGCTACACAATCGATCCAACTGGTAATTTTCTGCCACTGGTCGCTCTCATCTTTGTAATTGCGATCCACCGCGAGGGTAAACCTGAGCACAGGTGCGCCCTTGGGAGTGTACTTCAGTTCGAGGTCGTGGGCAATTCTGCCGCTAACAATGAACTTGTTGAGATTCGGTAACCTAAGGTCTGCCATGTGATCCTCCTTTTATTCGCCACGTGCTACAAACATGTGACGGATAATGGCTTCGTTGATGTTAAATTGCTGCTTGAGTGCTTTCACAGCCAAGCTGTCCATCTTCAAATAGTTCACGTAATAGTAAGCTTCCTGCATCTTTTCAATGGGGTAAGCGAGCATGCGTTTTCCCCAGGGATCGGTCTTGATGATTTCCGCTCCGCTTTCGCGCAGTTGGGTCAATACGGCTTCATTCGCCGCGTTGGCTTCATCTGCATTGAGCTTCGGTGTGAACATCACCATCAGTTCGTAATCCTTGATCATCCTTTTCCTCCTTTGGACTTTTGATTCCGGCCGCTTTGCCACCGGAATAGGATTTTTTCCATTTACTGTAGTCATTCAACACTTGGTTGAAA
>JAVEYV010000202.1:0-4719 GCA_034003305.1 Spirochaetia bacterium
ATTCCCCGATTCCCGCAAGGGCGGATCGATGCCCAGCTCGGCGGCGTTGGTAAAAGAGACCTCTACCTGGGTGTATTTACGGTTAGGGGCGACAACGACCGCACCCTTGACGCTTCCCTTGGGACCTACAACCTCGACGGTTTCGGCACAGGCGTAATTGCCGGGGATGGTCAGTTCCCGAACATGGGTGAGCTTATGGCCCTTGCCGAAAAGAGCCTCCATATCTTCCTGGGTAAGGTGAACATGAATATCGGAACGAGCGATGGGCAACATGGTTTTCATGACGATCAGCTGGCCCTCCTAGCCATAGTTTTTTTGTAAAAAAGGGCCGTTTCTCGCGAAACGGCCCCCGACAGAATAGAGCCTCAATCTGCGATAACGCATCGAGGCTCTGTGCACACTCAAGCAGCTATTTTACGTTCGGTTTGACTTCCAGTACGAGTTTCTTCTTTCCGTCCTTCACTTCGAAGATGTAGGTCGGCTTGGTCATGGCTACGCCGTTTACGTTGTCCCACTCAAAGAGCAGGCCCTTGAAGCCCTTCACGTTCTGGAGGTAATCGGCGATCTTCTTCCGCTCTTCCTTGAGCTTTTTGGGATCTCCGGTCACACCAGTCTTTTCGATGGCTTCCTTGACCATGTACACCGCGTCGTAATAGTTCGGCGCGAGGCTGGGAACCTGGGTGCCCTTGTGGTCTGCCATGTAGGCGGCCTTGAAGGCGTTCCAGCGGGGAGTGTCCAGGGTATCGTTGGTGTAGTTGTAAATCTGGACACCTTCGATATCCTTGCCGCCGGTGGTATAGAGCTCAGGGGTGTCGGCGCTGGAGAATACCAGGATGTGGTTCATCTTGGTCCATCCAAGGCTTTTCATTTCCTTGATGATCTTGGCGGCCTTTTCGGCGTTGCAGGAAAGGATCACGGCGTCGGGTTTCTGGGACATGGCACGCACGACGATGGGTCCAAGGGCTACTGCATCGCTGGGAACATCAATCTTGACTTCCTTCAGCTTGAGGTTGCTAAGGGCTCTTGTATGGCCCTTTGCCATCCCAGGCCACGCACCGTAGGGCTCGATATACTGGACGACGGTCTTGATGTCCGAGAATTGCCTGAGCCAGGCTTCGACCAAGGGAGCGAGCCTTTCTTCGGTGGGGGGGAACCAGGAGACGGTCCAGGGGAAATAGGGAGCCGCGTACTCATAGGAGGTGGACGCGGTGATGGACATCATCCCGTTCTCCACGGCGATAGGCATGGCTGCCATGATAACAGGCTCAGGAACGGGGCCCAGGGCGACCAGGCTATCCTTGACGAGGCGAGCCATCTCGACTGAACCCTTCTGGGGATCGAGGGCCGTATCGACGCCGATTACCTTCACCGGTTTGCCGGCGATACCGCCAGCCGCGTTGATTTCTTCGGCGGCGTAGTTGGCACCCCAATGCAGGTACTCGCCAATGGACGCAATAGCGCCGGTGAGGCTGTTGAGGAATGGAATCGACCACTCGTTAACTACCACCTGGCCGAATGCCGCGGTAGAAGCGACGAGGAGTAGAATCATTACTCCGGCTAATTTTTTCATAAGACCTCCTTCGTAGTCTTTATATCTTCTCCCGCTTGCGCGAAAGGCGGATACCAATGTTGTAGACAAACTTTCTCGTGATGAAGCCTTCGGGCTTCAGCACTAATATAAGGATCAGTATAACACCATAAATCACCATGCGCCAGGATTGAATTTCAGCTGGGAACAATAAAGGAACCCCGTAAAGAATGGGCGCCATCAGCAGAGACCCCCATAAGGTACTATACCCTCCCACAAAGATGGTTGTCATAAAGATACCCACTAGGTGGAAGGTAAAGAAATCCAGATGGAAGCTCTTGTAGATAAAGCCGTAAAGAACGCCCGTGCCGCCAGCTATGATGCAGCTGAATACCTGCAGCAACTGACCCACCTTTTTGATATCGACACCCAGTGATGTGGCCAAATCCTTGTCGATAAAGATCGCCGAGGCAGCCTTGCCGAGCCTGGAGTTGTCAAAGCGATGGATGAGGAAACCCACAAGCAGAACAAGACCGTAGAGTATGAGTATGATCAGATTGCGATGCCCAGCCGGCGTCTTGGCTATGTTGGGAAGCCCGAACATGCCCATGGTGCCGCCGATGGCGGGAATGTTTTCAATTACGGTTCTGGTGATGTAGATGAAGGTGAAACCGACGATGACCACGGCGAACGTGGGGGCATCGCCAATAAAGAGCGACACTATGTACCCGACTAAACCGCCTACGGCAAAACCGATCAGCAAGGCCCAGAAGAAGGGGAACTTCAAGGTCATGACCAAGTAGCCTGCCAGATATCCCGATATTGCCATGTTAGCGATAGTGATAAAGTGCAGGTGAGCCACCCTGTAGGGCAGGTAAATAGCCCAGGTCATGAGGATGTTCACCGCTGTGATAGAAAGAAAATAATACATCGATAAGGACACGGTATCCTCCTGCCTTAGACTTTGATGCCGAAGAGACCCTTCGGCTTCCATAGAATGACGACGAGCATTACCACGAAGGCAATGGAATTGGACCAGCTGCCTGCGGCATAGCCTTGAATCAGTGCTTCGATAACGCCGAGGGCGAGACCCACCACCAGTCCGCCAACAAGATTGCCCAGTCCGGCGACTATGGATACCGCCAACACCTTGTGGGCAAGCATGTCACCCAAACCGGGAGAGGCAGAGTGCAGGAGCATGGCAATAAGAATGGCGGACATGCCTCCCATGATTCCCGAAAGGGCGTAGCTCTGAATTCCCGTCCTCACGATGGGAATTCCTACGAGCTTTGCGCCCGCTGGATCTTCGGAAATGGCTCTGAAGGCTCTTCCCGCCCTTGTCTTATAAAGAAGCACAAAGAAGGCCGATACCGCCACAGCGCCGATAGCCAGCGACCAAACCTGGCCTACCTGAACGCTGATAAGGCCGATCCTGAATAAGGGACCGCCGCCGGTGATTGTCTCGGGAAAAGCGATGGGGAAGCCGTGGTTGAATGAATGGGAGAGGATATCGGTGATGATAAACCCCATGCCCATGGACACGACCATGGTGGAGTTCACGTCCACTTCGCCCCGCTTCTTCATTACCTTTTGGAAAATAGGCGCGCTTACCACATTGAGAACAATCGAGGATAGAACCCCCGCCAGAATGCCCAGCAGGAGATTGTTCCCCGTGGCGTTGAGCACTACCCACACGATGTACATGGAAAACACCACCACCACAGGGTAGGAGAAGTGGATGATCAGTGCGACCAGGAGCAGTAGGTTGAACCCTGTTGCCAGGAGTACGTAAATGCTCCCCAATGAAAGTCCGTTAATAATTTGCGCTATAAATACTTGCATGGCTCAGGCTCCAAGATAAGCTGCTTTGACACCAGGATCGCTCAGCAGCTGCTGGGCGGTTCCGGTGAGCGTCACATTCCCGGTCTCCAAAACATAGCCTCTATGGGCTGTCTTGAGAGCTTTATAAGCATTCTGCTCGGAAAGCAGAATCGTGTAACCCTCTTTATTGAGCATCTGGAGAATGTTGAATATATCGTTGACGACGATGGGCGCCAGGCCTATCGAAGGTTCATCCACAAGAATCAGTTTAGGCGCCGACATAAGTCCCCGGGCGATGGAGAGCATCTGCCGCTCGCCTCCTGAGAGAGTCTTGGCAACCTGATTCTTCCTCTGGTTGAGAATAGGGAACCACCCAAAAATTCGTTCCAGGTTTTTGTCCTTATTCTGCAAGTTATGGTGCGCTCCAAGCAGAAGATTGTCCATTACCGACATTTGGGCAAAAACTCCGCGGCCTTCCGGGACAAGACAGACGCCGTTGCGGACGTTCTTGTCCACCGCCGCCTTATCGATTCTCTGCCCATCGAAGGTTATAGTCCCCGATTTCGATGGTGTGATGCCGAGAATCGAAGAAAGCAGGGTAGTCTTGCCCGCCCCGTTCGCGCCTATGAGCACCACGATTTCCCCTGGGAACACCTCGATGCTCACCTCCTTGAGGGCGTTAATCTGTCCGTAGGAGACTGATAAATGCTCTACCTTGAGAAGGGGTGTCCCCGAGGCTGAGACTTGTTTTTTTTCATTCTGCGCCAAGGTAGGCCTCCAGTACTTTGGGATTTTTCTGTACGTCCTCCGGGACGCCCTCGGCTATCTTCTGCCCAAAATTGAGCACCGTGACGATATCCGAAACATTCATGAGCATTTTTACGTCGTGGCTCACTACCACGACTGTGATGCCCATATCCCTCACCTTGCGGATGATCTCATCGACTTCCTCTATCTCCTTGGCGCCCATGCCCGAGGCTGGCTCGTCCAGAAGCAGGAGTGTAGGCTCGGCGATGATCGCCCTGGCAATCTGCACCAGTTGCCGCTCGGTCCACACTAGATCGGCGGACCAACGACTAATGGAGTGGGTCAGCCCTGTGATCTCGATGATGTGGCGGGCTTTTTCCTCGATTTCTCTTTCACGCTTCGCCTTCGTGAAGGGAACCCTGAGGATAGTGTCTTTCAACACTGAACCCAGGGGGTCTTGGACGCCGGACATGACATTCTCGAGGACCGTAAGATTGGGCACGAGCTTTCCGGCCTGGAAGGTCCGATGGATACCCCTGTTGGAAATGATATCCGCCCTCATGCCGGTGATATCCTCGTCCAGGAAGCTGATGCTTCCTCCATCGGGTTTGAGGACGCCGGTG
>JAVEYV010000203.1:0-4713 GCA_034003305.1 Spirochaetia bacterium
TGGCCAACGCGTAGACGCAGGGATGGGCGGAGTTTATTCCTTCCTGGCGAGGGTCGATAATCCGCAGTATCAGGCCCTCGCGGTCCAGGAGAAAGAGTTTTCCGTCCAATAGGCCCCATGCGGAAAGACTTTGAGATGCTGCCGCTGTTGTGATGATGCTCCCGAACTCCCGCTCCCACCGCAAAGGAGTTCCCTCATCGTTGAGCTCGGCTATACCCTGCTGATCGGGGCGGATTAAAAAGCTGCGGCCTGCCTCTTTGTACAAGGCTTGATCGTTTTTTACCCCAATGGCAGGTTCGGATTCCTGATTGTTTTGCTGGCTGATTTCAATGCCTGGACGAGGCAGAAGCTGACGCTGAGACAGAAGCAACAGCAAAAGGGCGGCGATAGGATAGAATGCAAATCGGCGAAACCGCTTGCTCCGCCGGGGATCTCTCATACGCCTTACCATGTTCTTATCAATGTTGTGGCCTTGTAAGGCAATGGTATATAGTATAGATCGCCGCTGTCAACACAAAAGGAAAGAATATGAAGGATGAATCGAGCTTATTCGAGGCCGCGCTTAAAGCTGCGAATAATTCCTACTCTCCATACTCCAGGTTTAGGGTAGGAGCAGCCATTCTCTGTGCCGATGGGAGTGTCATAACAGGGACAAATGTGGAAAATCGCTCTTTCGGCTTAACGATCTGCGCGGAGCGAAGCGCCCTGGTAAAGGCAATAGGCATGGGGAAAAGGGACTTTTCCGCCATCGCCATAGCGACTCCGGACGCGGCGTATCCGGTAAGCCCCTGTGGTGCATGCAGGCAAGTGCTCAGCGAGTTTTTCGCCCCCGATACCCCGGTGCGCTTCGGCAATAGCGAAAACAGCTGCGTAGAGACTACCATAGCCGCGCTCTTTCCCTTTGACGCCCTGCACGAGCTGGGCAGCAACAAAAAAGCGCTATAAGGTTGCGTTTTTCAAGAGCTCCGACGCATGGGCCAGAGAGGTCTTGCCTTCCTTATCGCCAGCAAGCATTCTTGCGATCTCTCCTTCCCTGGCAGCGCCTTCAAGCTTTACGATTCTCGTCACCGTACGGCCGGATTCCTCGATCTTGTCAACCTTGTAGTGCAGATCTGCCTTGACCGCTATGGAAGCGAGGTGGGTGACACAGAGAACCTGGCAGTAGCGGGCGAGCGTTTTTAAATAGCCCCCAACCGCTACCGCTACCTCTCCCCCTATGCCCGCGTCCACCTCATCGAAAATCAGGGTTGAGAGGTTCCCCTTGGCGGAAAGGACCGCTTTGATGGCGAGGGCAACGCGGGAGAGTTCTCCTCCCGAGGCGATGGAAGCCAGCGGCTTCGGTGATTCTCCCGGATTGGGTGCGATGAGGATTTCCAGCTCGTCCTTGCCCGAGGAGGAGAGGACTAATTTTCCCGATTCGGATCGCAGAGACCGAATTACCATGGGTAATTTTGCCCTCGGCATTCCTAGTTTTCCAAGAATCGACTCTACTTTGTATGAAAATTCAGACGATATCGCGGTTCTTTTGGCGGATAAGAGCTCAGCCTGAGCCAAAGCCTTCTTTTGCGACGTTGCAATCTCAGCCTCAAGGGTCTTTTTATCCTCATCCCAGGAGTCGAAGGCTTGAACCGATGCTGCCGCGGAATTTCCCCGGGAGATGACATCCTCAAGCCGCGGTCCGTATTTTTTCTTAAGCCGCTTGATTTCCGCCAGGCGGCTTTCGATAGCTTCAAGGCGGCGGGGATCGAAACGCAAACCTTCCCTATAAACAGCCAGGCTTTGACCAATATCCTCGATATCGATAAGGCTCGTTTGGAGGCGCAGAAGATGCTCTTTGAGGTTTTCGTCGATTTCGGCGGCCTGGCCGAGCGCTGTCGACGCTCTTTTGAGGGCAGTAATGCCTCCACCCACGGTCTCGGACATCCCGGAACTCAGCCCATCCGCGGCGGCATTGACTGCTTCAAAGAGTTTTTCATACCCAGAGAGTCTTCTCTCCTCAGCCTCGAGTTCTTCATCCTCGTTCGGCTTAAGCTTTGCAGCGCCTATCTCCGAAGCGGTATACTCCAGGATGTCTTTTTCTCTATCCCTGCCCGCGGCCTCGGCCATCTTGAGGCGGTAATTTTTCAGCTTGAATACCCAGTCTTCGTAGAAGAGCCTGTAAGCTTCCCTCTCGTATTCGAGATCGCCGAATCCATCCAGAAGACCCAGATGGCTGCTTCTGTTTAAAAGCCCCTGGTGTTCGTGCTGGCCGTGGATATCGGCAAGGAAGGAGCAGAATTCCGCAAGGTCGGTTCGGCTGACTGCCTTATTTTGAATGTAGGCATAGGCCCTGCCCTGCCGTCTCAAGCCTCTTCGAAGGACTACGCATTCATCCTCTTCGCTTAAATCCCGCTCCAATAGCCATTGCTTGGCCGGGGCGACGGATCTTATGTCGACAATGCCGGAAACAAGGCACTCGTCGGCCCCTTCCCGGATAATCGATGCGTCGCCGCGGCCGCCGAAGAGAAAGCCGATAGCGCCTACGATGAGCGACTTGCCCGCCCCTGTTTCGCCGGTAAATATCACCAGGCCTGAGGAAAAATCAACCTCGGCCTGGTCGATGAGGGCGAAATCACGGACAGAAAGCCGTTCAAGCATCCAAATCCCCGGACCAACCCAGCTTGCTGCGCAGGGATTCGTAGAAGATGTGTTCCTTAGGAACGATTAGCCGTGCGTCAAAGGGGGATCTTCGAAAGCTGACGACATCCCCTTTTTCCAATGGAACTGTTTCCTGGCCGTCTACGGTGAGAAGGGCCCCTGACCGACGGGTTTCATCCACCGTCACCTGGACTATTTCGGAGGCGGGAAGGACCAGCGGTCTGGAAGCGAGGGTAAAAGGACAGATGGGATTGATGATGATGGCCGACATTTCCGGATGAAGGGCGGGTCCGCCCGCGGCGAGGTTGTAGGCTGTGGAGCCTGTTGGGGTGGCCACGATAAGCCCGTCTGCCCTGTATGAGCCGAAACGCTCTCCATCGACGCTCAGGCAGAGGCGGATCATCTTGGCGATACCCTGGGAAGAGACTACTCCGTCGTTGAGCGCGGAAAACCTGCCCATGGGCTGGTCGGACCTGCTAATATCCACGCGAAGCATCATGCGGGACGATGGTTCAAGTTTCCCCTGGCTCCAGGCTTCAAAGCTGGCACGCCAGGAATCCCGCCTGTTCGCGGCGATGAATCCCAGGGTTCCCAAATTGACTGGGAGCACTGGAATGCCCAGCGCCGCGGCAAGTCTTGCCACATAGAGAAGGGTTCCGTCTCCCCCAAGACTGAGGATTAAATCGAAATCTTTAAAATCAGGAGCCCCGGCCGGATCGCCCTCGAAGCTGAAAATTTCAGGATTCCACCCCTGGTCCTTAAAGTAGTCCGAAGCGAGCAGGCTCTCGCCTGCAGCATCGTCCTTAAGAAGGTTGGCGATTATCAAAACCCTCGACGCTGTTGTATCAGGGCTGGATGGCATAGTCTCTCCTCTACGGCAGGGTTGCGAGAACCTTGGCTATCGTTCCCGCATCCTTCGAACTAATTTTTTCATGCAGGGGGAATAGAATACAGCGCATTGCCAGCGACCTCGCTCCCGGGCAAGCGGTATCGGGAAATCCTTGTCCCATAAGGCTACTGCCCTCAAAGGCAGGCGCTGCTTCAATTCCATTCCTTTTTGCGTGAATTATTGCGTCTTTCATGCCCGATTCCAGAATCACCGCAAAGGACCATAAGCCCGCCCTGCCCTCGCCGAGCTGCTCAAAGCCGTGGTGGCGGGTCCGTGCGAGTTCCATCCTGAACTTGGCTTCGAGTTCTCTTCGCCGCTCCTTGCTCCTGTCGAGGCTGCGCAGTTGCGCTATGCCGAGGGCGGCGTTGTAATCGGTCAGCATCAACGCTCCACTCAAGCTTTCAGCACAGTTTTTTAGCACGCTGGAATCCCGCTTATTGGCGGTATACAGCAGGGCGCCTCCGCCGGTGGTTACGGGAGTACCCTGTTCAAGCCCATACATGGCAAAATTTCCAAAGTCTCCGGCCTTGAACCCATCCCGCTGAGCATCCAGCGACTGGCTTGCGTCCTCGATGACAGGAATTCCCAGTTCATCGATCAGTGCCTTATCAGGCAAAATACCAAAGGGCTCGAAGAGTATAAAAGCTTCACAGGCCTGAGCTTTGAGAGTTTCTATTTTTGGAAGGGCGGTATCGGCGTCATGATCGATAAATACCGGCCTGAATCCCATGCTGGATACAAGTTCCGCCTGATAGGCAGGCGCCAAGGGGCTTAATCCGACGGCAGCAGCCTTTGGAAGGCCAAGCCTTTCCAGGGCAAGAAAGAGGGCTAAATACGGGCTTCTTACCGCTATGGCCGTATCAAAACCGAAGGTCTCTCTGGCGTTCTTCACGAATTTTTCCGTGTATTCACCAGGGCCGATCGAATCGGTGACCAGACAGGAGAGCACCGTATCCATGTCTTTTCTTCGTATGAAGGAACAATACAGAGGTATCATCGGGCGGATTGTATCACTTCGGACAGGTAAGGAACAAGAAGAAGCGCAAAACCGCAAAGATTTATTGAAGGCCTGGCTCTTAACGAGCGCCAGGAGCGCTCGTTTTGCAGAATGCCACAGGAAAGGAATCCTTGGCTTTCGGCCAAGCGCCCTACTGTGGCATTCTGCATAGGTTATCTTAGACTAAAAT
>JAVEYV010000204.1:0-4680 GCA_034003305.1 Spirochaetia bacterium
AGTGAAAGTATTTCATGATATGACGAAGCTCAACGGTCTCACTACGAAGGAACTTACGTCTTGCGGGAAGGCTCTTGAAGAGACCTCTTACCCAGATAGTCGTACCGGGATTTGAGGATGTCTTTTGCATATCTCTGAGCTTGCCATCGTTGATCTCAATGCGGGTGGCCACATCCAGATTGGCACTACGGGTTACCATCGTGAAGTGCGATACGGAGGCAATGGAGGGCAGTGCTTCTCCCCTGAAGCCAAGGGAATTGATATGCACGATGTCGTCCACGTTGCGTATCTAGCTGGTGGCATGGCTTTCCAAAGCGAGCATGGCGTCATCGGGTTCCATGCCCAGTCCGTTATCAATCACCTGGATCAGATCCTTACCACCATTCTCCACAATCACGGTAATGGTATCGGCCTTGGCATCAATCGCGTTTTCTACCAATTCCTTGACCACTGAGGCGGGACGCTCTATCACTTCTCCGGCGGCGATTTTGTTCCTGACGTCTTCAGAGAGGATATTAATCTTCGGCATCATGTTTCTCCTAATTGGTTAGTAGCGGAATATCGAACCGTTTGTGAACTCCCGAATGATGGAGTTGTAGGGTACCAACGCGTCTGCGATGTCGCGGCAATGAGCCAGTATGCGCAGGAGCCGGTTTGCCTCCGTGTAAGCAGAGGAAGTGGAGGGTACACTCTGCAGCAGCTTCCAGGCATGCTTTTTCAGTACCCCCAGCTCGAAAGTGAGGCTGCTATTGAACATGTAATCGGCATTTTCCTGGTAGGGGAAGATGTTCTTTTCTTCTCCTTCACGCACGTCTTTCCAGCGGATCAGGGTTTCTTCAGCAGAATATCCCCGGTATTGATGATCGCGGATAATCCTGCGTAAAAGCCGGCAATCAGTGGTCGGGATCCGGGTGTGATTGTCGATATTGAGCTGATTGAGGGCGGAGATATAAATCTTGGCTTTACGGTTTTGAGGGATGGATGCGGTCAATTCATCGTTCAAACCATGAATGCCTTCCATGATGATGACGTTGTCCTTTTCCATCTTCACATAGTTGTTACTGGGGCGCCTGATTCCGCGGGTAAAATCGTAATGCGGAAGCTCAATCTGTTCCCCTGCTAGTAATTGACTAAGCTGATGATTCAGGTGTTCCAGATCTATGGAGTGGATGGATTCAAAATCGAAATCCCCATCTTCCTTGCGCGGAGTACGATCCCGATTCAGAAAATAGTCGTCCATCCCGATTACAATCGGTTTGGCTTTACTGGCCTGGAGTTGAACGCTAAGGCGCTTGGCAAAGGTCGTTTTTCCCGAGGATGAAGGACCGGCGATCAGGATCAGCTTGACCTCTTCATGCTTCACGATATCTGCGGCTATCTCAGCGATCTTTTTCTCATGCAGGGCTTCTTCCACGAGTATGAATCCTGATATGTCGTAGGAATCGATCTGGCGGTTGATATCATAGATATTGTGTACTCGCAGGATGTCCAGCCACTTATCGTGTTCCTGGTGCAGAGCAAACACTTTCTGGGGCAGCTTGAAGGGCTGGGCCAGCTTAATCTCGGGTCCACTCGGAAAGCGTAGAATGAAGCCCGGGGACTGATACACTATGTCAAACTCGGTGATAATCCCCGTTCTGTCGGCAAGAGGACGGACAAAGAAGTCGTAGTACTTGCCGCAACGGTAGATAGGCACACTATCGGTAAAAAGAGATTTAATGTTTCTGAGCACATCCTTGCGCCGCATAGTGTTAAAGATATCTATGGCTTCCGCGTACTTCACATTGATCCGGTCAATGGGCAGATCACTGGCTATGATCCGCAGCATTTCTGTCTTCAGACGGGCGCAATCCTCTTCGCTAAACCGTTCGGAATTGAACACTTCGCAAAAGAGCCCATCGCCAATGGAATGCTCAGCTACCAGGGCATGAGCTTCTCCCAGTAGAGTCTGCAGGGCTTTGGCCATTATAAAGATGGCTGAATCCTGATATATCCTGTAGCCTTCCGGATGTCGGGCTGTGATGCAATTCACCAGAGTGTCGCCATCAGGGACATAATCTTCATTGACATATTCCCGATGCATAATTTTATAGCTCAGAACCTGCTCACGATCGATCCCTGTCCCTTTCAGGAGCTGGGATATCGGTCTGGGCTTGTCTGTTTCGATGAGACTGTGTTTTATCCCGTCTAATCTAATATCGATCTTCATAGTATATCCTTGGAGTTTATGATTCATTCGGGCGTCAGACAGTGATCACTGAGCGACAACGCCCGAAACTATGCAACGTAAATTCGACAGGCTAATTCGTCAAGTATAATAGGAGATAAGATGCCTACCAAGTTGTCTCGCGCTCAGCGCCTGCAAAAAGAAATCCGCAATCACGTCGGGATTGTGTTTGCTTCCCTTTTTTTCGCTGCCGGTTATTCGTGGTTCCTCTTACCATACAACATGGCTCCCGGCGGAGTTGGGGGTATATCCCAGATCCTGAATGCCTTTTTTGGCCTGCCCAATGGTGTCTCCATGGTGATGATCAATATCCCGCTCTTCATCATCAGCTTCATCTTTATCGGGAAATCCTTTGGCAGTAAGTCTCTTTACGGAATGCTGGTATCAGCTCTGATGACCGACTTTATGAGTTTCCCCGTATTGCATAAAGTGGGTCTGGTAAGTGACCTGGCGCAGTACACTCATGTGGTGAACGGACGGATCATTTATGCCATGCTTCCTCCTGAAGAGATGTTTCTCTCTGCCATTGCGGGTTCAGTTCTGCTGGGTTTAGGTTTGGGCTTGATCTTCCGTTTTCGAGGTTCTACGGGTGGCACGGATATCCCTGTCGCTCTGATCAAGCAAAAAGCCAATCTATCCATCGGCACGGGATACTACATTGTGGAGACTGGCATCATCCTGGCTGTAGCGCTCTTGCTTGGCGATCCCAAACTGCTCATTTGGGGCTATATAAACCTTTTTATCACCACCAAAATCACTGATCTGGCTTCTGAGGGTTTACCATACATCAAAGGCGTGTACATTATATCTAATGACGTGGATGAGATCCGGGACGAGATCTATGACAAGCTTGAGCGTGGTGTCACCTATCTCAAGGCGATGAGTGGCTTTCATCAGAGAGACATAAATGTGCTCTTTTGCGTGCTAAACCGACGTCAAGTGCCTCAGTTAACCGACCTTGTAAAGGAGATTGATCCAGATGCCTTTATGATTTTAACCGATGTCTATGACGTTCTGGGTTATGGCTTTAAAAGCAGGAACATCAATTTGAAGGATCAATCCTGATCTCGCTGGACGATGTAATCCGGTTCCACTTTCGTCACACTCTTGAAGTATCTCCCTAGTGGTTAGCGCTGAAAGAGGGTGAATAGTGTTGTCAGTGGTCAGGTAAGGCCGATCAGGGCAGCTTGAAATCCACTATCACATTCAACACTTCGTGCCATCTGTGCATGATGTCATCGAATAGTACTTTGGCATTTTCCTTGCTAATGTCTTCACCAGATTTTTCCAGTATGGCTGCCGCTTCTGCCAGAGCTATGAAATACATGTTTTGGGCAGAACCGCGGATGGAATGCAAGATGGCTTTCATCTCGGGCAGATCAACACGATCGATTGCTTGCTTCAGGTCTTCAAGCTTTGTGGGGATGCTATTTTGGACAATATCCAAGAGACTATACAGGGTCTCTTCGTCCTGAGACAGGTTATCCATCAAAGCTTGATAATTGAATAGATGCTTATCTATCTGAGGTCTACGCTCTGAGTTGCTCTGAGGAAGGATCTCGCTGAGGTAATCCAGCATCGTTTCACGCAGCTCTGCGGCCAAAACTGGCTTGGTCACAAAGTCGTTCATACCAGCGTCCAGACACTTTTGGCGCTCCTCTTTCAGCGCGCCGGCAGTGATGGCGATGATAGGAACCTGGGATGTCTTACGAATCTCTCTGGTGGCGCTTATGCCGTCCATATTGGGCATCTGCACGTCCATTAAGATCAGATGGGGTTCGTGTTCTTTCTGTGCTTTAATGGCTTCCAGACCATCAGATGCTTCCAGGATCTCGGCGTCAGTGATCTGCTGAATGATCATTTCCTTCAGGAGGGTTAGATTCAAGATATTGTCTTCAGCGATCAAGATGCGAGCTCTGGTATCGAACGAAACGGTCTGCATTTCCGATAGCATGGGTACAGGGGTGGCTCTGGTGATTTCTCGGGAATTGGAATCAATACTTAGCAGGGCATTGTAAAGCTGGCGGGTTTTGACTGGTTTTACCAGGCGGTTATGAATATCCAGCTTTTTACATTCGTTGATGATGACAGCATCTTCGGCTGAGCTATGCAGCAGGATGGCGGGTATTCTTTGATGCTTGCCGGTAAGCTGCGAGCGGATCATCTTCATCGTGTTTATGCCATTCAGATAAGGCATATTGTAGTCCAAAACCATGGCATCGATGTCACTTTGGTTTTGCAGGATTTCCACAGCTTTCAGGCCGTCTATGGCGCAGATAGGGGTCAATCCCCAGTGTAGAAGCGTGTGTTGCAGGATGGTTAGGTTGTTTTGATTATCATCCACGATCAGCACTTTCTTTAGATTCTTCATTTCGCCAGCCTGAGCTCTTTCACCCACCTCCACTCTGGCGTTGATGGTAAATGAAAATACCGATCCTTTACCTTCCTCGCTA
>JAVEYV010000205.1:0-4671 GCA_034003305.1 Spirochaetia bacterium
TTCGATGCCTCCCAGAATTTACGGCTTTGACGAGATATCCTGCAAGAATGAAAACTGCATCTCCAATCCCAAGCATAACGAAGGCTTGCCCACGGAATTTCTGCGCAAGTCGGGTTCCACCTTCGTGTGCCGCTTCTGCGAAAAAGAACATAATTTCAGGGAGATCTGGGATATTTAAAAAGGATGTTTCAGCTTGAAGGGCGACGCCGGGCTAAACGCCCGGCGCCTTTTTTTATATCAAGCTCGATGAGAACGCCGGAATTCGTGCATGAGAATCGCCGCCGCCACCGATACGTTGAGAGAGTCCACATGGCCCTGCATGGGGATGGAAACGAGGCTGTCCACCCTTTCGGCTAGCAGCCGGGAGAGACCCTCGCCTTCGTTGCCCAGTACAAGGCAGCAGCGCTGGGCGAAATCGCAGTTCTCGACCGCTTCGCCCCCCATTTCCGCCCCGTAGGTCCAGAAACCCGCCTTTTTAATCTTTTCCAAGGCATCGGCGAGATTCTGCACGGTAACCAGGGGAACCCAGGCCGAGGCGCCTGCGCTGGCCCTGGCCACGGCGTCGCTCATTGGCGAAGCCCGCCTTGCGGGTACAACGACAAAAAACGCGCCGAAGGCGTCGGCGGAGCGCAGGATTGCCCCCAGATTCTGGGGATCTTCGATATGGTCAAGCACAAGCGCCAGACAGGTTTCCGGCGCCTTGGCCAGCAGCTCATCCAGGCTGGCTTTAGGCCCTGCCTCCATGTCGGAGCATCGGAGAATGATTCCCTTGTATCAGGATCGATGGAATCGAGGGAGGCCTGTCCCTGAACTTGAACGGGCACCTTGTTTTTTGCGGCAAGCTCGAGAATATCCCGCACCCGCGGACCTTTTCGCTTCGCATCCTGGCCTTCGGCCACGAGAAGACTGCAGCCGCTGCAGCCTTTGCGCAGCTGTTCGAGGATTCCGTGCAAACCTGAAATGTAGCTCATCTGATCAGGGCATTACCGTAAATTCTTGGACCAGCTGAATCGCGCTCTCCACATTCTTAACCCCGGATACGTCGTGGGCGGCGTTGAGGGCCGAATCAATGGAGGACTGGGCATTCGCGACACCATGCAGCACCACAGACCCCCGCTCGACCGTAGCTTCAAGGAAATGCACCGGGATTTTACGGCCGTAGATGATCTCGGTCACCACATCCTGGGCAAGCACCAGATCGGCGACCTTCTGAACCCCTGCTTCTTCCTTTTCCTTATCGATGTATACCTTGCACAGAGAATCGATGGCCACGGCAGCATGAGCCGGATCGGTGCCTCCTGTGTTTATGGTAAGATCGTACTCCCTTGCGTCAACCCAGTTGGTGGAGAAAAAATACTTATGGAAACCGCCGCGGTCGTGATCGCTCTCCTCGAGGATCTGCAAAGCCCTTTTATTGTCGCAGTCATACAGCTTTTTGGCCCTTTCGACCCGCACCGCCATGGGGGCGGTGATCTTTACCGATAGTGCGTGAGGGATGCCCCGCAGTATCGCGTAGGCTCCTCGACCCATGATTATGCAGTCGTTCTCCTGGGCTGCGTCCAAAATCGCTGTCTTCAAATAATGAAGGTAATTATCCCGCTGCTGCGACAGGGATGCCCAAAAGCCGGGATTCTTCTCGTCGTATTTTTCCCGTTTCTCGGCGCTGATGCCGATGGAGTTCAGCTTGTTCTCCAGATATTCCTTGTCGATCAGTGTGTACCCGGAGATTTTTGCCAGCTCCAGGGCAGTTTCTTCACCGAGGGATGCTAACTCGCGTGCTATAGTGATTATTGCCATTTGTCCCTCCTTATTCTGGTTCTACTGTATAGTTATCCTCAAACAAAGTCAAATTTATTCGCCCGCAGCCTTAGCGGGCATTCGTCAGGGCAAAGGCTCCCTGGAATAAAAAAAGTCCCGGGGGTATACTCCGCCTCCATGGAAAAGCTGGGCGCTCTCGCCGCATTCGCCACCGCCGTCTGCTGGTCTATCGGGCCGATTTTTTTCGAGGGCGCCTCCCGCAAGGTAGGCGCCCTGGCGGTCAACTTCTGGAAGGTAGTCTTCGCCTTCTTCCTTCTCGCCGCGACAGGACTTATCTTTCGAGGGATGCCCTTCCCCCTGGACGCTCCGCTGCGCATCTGGTTCTACCTTATCGTCTCCGGACTCATCGGTTTCGTGATCTCCGATTTCTTCCTCTTCAACGCCTATATCCTTGTAGGTTCACGCGTTGCCATAGTCTTCCAATCTCTAACCCCCCTGTTCACCGCCTTTTTTGCCTTTTTTTTTCTGGGCGAGCGAATGCTAAGTTCCCAGTTGGTGGGGATGCTGGTCGTCATTACCGGCATTTTGATTGTCGTATCCTCCAGGCGGAAAAAGACAGGCCCGAATCAGTCAGTCAAGACTGAATCGACAAAGGGGTATATTTACTCTCTGCTCGCTTCGCTCTTCCAGGCCGCGGGACTGATATTCTCCAAAATCGGAGTAAAGGACTACGATGTTATTTCAAGCAGCCAGATCAGAATTATGGCAGCCATCGTCGGACTCACCGCACAAGTGCTTATCCTCAGGCAGGGCCGGAAAATTTTCACAGAACTTCCCAAAGAAAGGCTCGCGTTTAAAAACATCGCCATAGGCGCTATTTTCGGACCCTTCCTCGGCGTCTCATTCTCGCTGCTCGCAGTACGCTATACCCAGGCAGGCACCGCCTCGACCCTTATGGCCCTCACTCCGGTACTCATAATTCCTCCCACAATACTTATCTTAAAACAGAAGGTTGCTATCCCTGAATTTTTAGGAGCCGCTGTGGCAGTCAGCGGCGCCGCCCTGTTTTTTCTGCTCTAGGAGAATCCATGATCGATTCTGTTGGCGCTCGTGGAAAAATCCTTTCTGGAGTATACTAGACATGACAAGGAGGGCGTCATGAAGGCTCTCGTTAAAAGGAAGGCCGAAGCCGGACTGTGGATGGAAGAAGTCCCCATGCCCCAGATCGGCGACACCGATCTGCTGATCAAGGTAAACAAGACGGCGGTATGCGGTACCGACATACATATTTGGAAATGGGACCCCTGGGCCCAGCGGACGATCAAACCCGGCATGGTCATCGGCCATGAATTCGTCGGAGAAATCGTGGATATGGGAAGATCCGTTACCGGCTACCAGATAGGGGAAAGGGTCTCCGGCGAAGGCCATATTGTCTGCGGCGTCTGCAGGGCCTGCAGGGCGGGCAAGCGCCACCTCTGCCCGAACACCATCGGTATCGGAGTGAACAGGGACGGCTGTTTTGCCGAATATATTTCCCTTCCTTCTTCCAATGCCTGGCATGTGCACGACTCGATACCGGATGAGCTTGCAGCCATCTTCGACCCCTACGGCAACGCAACCCACACGGCCCTCTCCTTCGACATGATCGGCGAGGATGTGCTGATTACCGGCGCCGGCCCAATCGGCTGCATGGCCGCGGCCATTGCCAAACACGTGGGCGCGAGGAACGTGGTCATCACCGACGTTAATCCCTGGCGCCTGGAACTGGCCTTGCGAATGGGCGCCACCCGGGCGGTTGATGTATCCAAGGAATCCCTCAAGAATGTGCAGCAGAAATTGGGCATGGTCGGCGGCTTTGATATCGGAATGGAAATGTCCGGAAGCCCTCAGGCCTTCAAACAGATGATCGATAATATGTACAATGGCGGCAGAATTGCCCTTTTAGGACTATTGCCCGATGAGGCCGGCATCGAATGGAGCCGGGTCATATTCAAGGGCTTATTTCTAAAAGGCATATACGGCAGGGAAATATTCGAAACCTGGTATAAGATGCAAGCAATGCTTCTCTCCGGACTGGACATCAGCCCAGTCATCACCCACCGATTCAGCTTCGAGGACTTTGAAAAAGGGTTTCAGGCGATGCTGTCGGGCGAATCGGGCAAGGTTGTCCTGAGTTTTAACTAAAGATGCCGAAAAACATACGCGAAGACAGACACAGGGGCTTTACGCCGAGGAATCCCCGGCAAGAAGGACCGCAAAAAAAGCCGGAAATTTCCAGCTCCCAGCAACGAAGCCGGGTCAAACCACAGCCTATGGAGCCTAGTCCCTCCATATCGCCGCAGAAAAGCCCTACCCCGCTGGAAACATTTTCAATAGCCCCGGATTGCCTTCGCGCCCTGGATCTCCTGCCCGGAATCCTCGATGAAATGGTCCCCCTGTCGCGCAATCACAGGCTCAGCCTGGGGCGAACCATACGATCCCTCTGGGAGGACCTCACCTCGGAGCGCGAACATAGAGCCTCAGAGTACTTAAGCGCCCCGGCCTACTACTCAGCCTACCTGCGCTACTTCCTGCCCTGGAATCTACTGCGCCTTTCTTCGTTTCTGCCCAGCCTGAAGCTCAGGCTGGACGACGAAGCCACCATCATCGACCTGGGCTCTGGTCCTCTTACCCTCCCCATAGCGCTCTATATCTCCCGTCCCGATCTCAGAATGAAGAAGTTGACCTTTATCAGCACCGACAGAACAGAGCGCATCCTCAAGGTAGGCCTAATGCTCTTCGAGAGCTTCTGCCTTCGCTTAGGCGGCGCGCTTCCCCCCTGGACGATGGTGATCAAGCGGCATCAATTCGGCATTCCCCTGTCTGAAAAAGCCGATCTTCTGAGCGCGGCCAACGTTTTTAACGAATTTTTCT
>JAVEYV010000206.1:0-4652 GCA_034003305.1 Spirochaetia bacterium
CGCAACCATCCAGTCTATCGTGAGCCGGCCAATCTTGCCCTGAGCGCGAAGAGTATCAAGATAGGGCAGTCGAGTTCCTGGGAGGAGTCCTGTCAGGAGAATTCCGTTGTAGTCGGGTTTTTCGCGTCCGAATAAAAAGAAAAACCTCGGATTTTCATAAAAAACCGCCGCCTTGGTAAAGAAAAAGTTTTCGACTAAAAGAGGGTCTCCTGGGGTACCTACTACGGGAAAATTATCAGTTCTGAAATAGTCGCCAGTCCATTGATCCCTGAGCGAAAGCTCGGCTACGGCTCCTAATCCCCCTTCGGTTTTTCCTTCCAGCAGCAGCCTGAGGAAAGGCGGTCTATCAAAATAGCTGCGCATCAAATCGATTCCGTTTTTATACGTGTACGGCTCAATCAAACGGTTTTCGGTCGCGTAGAGCCATTGATATTCCAAGTCTAATTCGGTTTTAGCGCCAGGAAGCGAATACGCGGGGAAGGAGGTCATTGCCAACGCAATAGATAAGAGGAGTGTATAGGTCAATGGTCTTTCTATTTTCACGTTAGTCTCTATTGTATTGCCAAGCGCGTCTCAATGGAACGGCGCCGGATTGAATGCCGTATGTCCGAAAGGCCCGAAAGCTTCGCCCTAAATAAAGGATAGGCCATTTCGGCATCGAGCACTGTTCGATGCAAAAGAAGGGGATTGCTCTTTTTATCTATTTTCCTTGACAAAGTAGTGAATGAAAACCTGAAATTTTCATCCACGATGACTCGTTGCGCGACAGCATTATAGGTTTCCGGCTCCCCTCCAACCCACGCAAAGCTTAGAATAGGCCGTTTCGCCATAGACCTAAGCGCATTTTTCGCGTCCCGTATCTCTCTATCGGCGATAACGCTATCGACGGGGCCGCTAAAGCGTCGATGATTCATCGTGTGGCATCCAATAACATGGCCGCGCGACTCTAAATCCAAGATCTCGTCGACGCTCATCCCTATTCTGCCTTCAGGCGTTTTTGGCGCTAGAAGGTGATTGTCCAGGCAAAACTTCCTTTGTTCCTCCGCCGTAAGCTCTGGCATCCCCGCGGGAATGAAAAACCACCCTTTGAATCCAAATTCTTCAAGTAGCGGTGCCGCGACTTTATAATGGTTTGACAGGCCGTCATCGAAGGTAATGATAATCCCTTGCTTTAGCCGCTGGCGTTTAGGTTCATCGACAATTTTTCTGTCGCCATCTTTCGAAAAGAAACGAATCAGGTCGTTTTCATCCACGTTATCATACCAGCGTTTATAATGCGCCAGTTGCCTTCTGAAGCTCGGTACCATCGCGTTATCCACATTGTGGTAAGCCACGGCCCGGATAGAGCGTAACGAACTCCCGCCTAAGGCTATGGAATCAATCATTCTTGGATCACCAAGGAGTTTTCATATAGCTTCAAATACTTGTCGACGCAATTTTCTATGGAATATTTGGTCACCTTATGAGCTTGCGCCGCCAAAACCTTGTCTTTCAGTTTCTTATCTTCATCAAGGCCGAGAATTGCCTGGGCGCATGCGGCATGATCCCCCGGAGGAAACAGCAAACCGGCGTCTTGTACAAGATCGCGCAATCCGCCTGCCGCCGAAGCAACAACAGGGATGTTAGAGGCCATCGCTTCGAGGCACCCGAGGCCGAAACCCTCTGTTTCAGATGGCTGCATGTAATAATCGGAGGCGGCCAGTAGCTCGGGCACAGTATCCTTTGTACCCGTAAAATAGCACCGTTCGGTCAGACCAAGATCCGCAGCGAGTCGTTCCATCGAAGGCCGCAAAGGTCCATCGCCGATAAAAACTCCCGCGAAGCGTTCGGGTAACTGCCGCAAGGCGCGTAGCGCAGTTTCATGCCTTTTTTCGGGGATAAACCTGGCGGTCATCGACACAACAGTGCGTCCGCGAGCCCAGGCAGTTACATCTGCATCGGGGCTGACGGCAGCGCCAAATTCATGCAAATCGATGCCGTTGGGAATAACAGGCAAACGCGTGGCTGGTATGGAAAGCCACATTTGCATGGATGAGGCCACCTCTTCGCTCACGCAGATAATCCTGTGCTGTTTTTTGTAGAGCCATCGCTCGAAGTTCCGCAGGATGGGCATTTTCATCCTACGGTTATGCACCGCGTGTTCAGTTGTTATAAGTTTAGCGCCGATGTATCGAGCTTTCTGCGTAATAAAGGACAATGTGGTCCAATGGAAACTTGGACCGAGATGCGAGTGGACTACGTCGAAGGTATCCCTCGACATAAAGTCGCGCAGTTCTAAAAAACGCATCGGCGAATATATGTTCGAACCGTCGTCGCGGGCGATAGTAACCTTTATTCCTTTGGCTGAAAGCTGTTTAGAATAAACGTCATCCCTGCCGTCGAGCGCATAAAGATATACATCATTACCACGGGATGCAAAACGGGGAAGCAGCGTCGAGATAAGCCTTTCGGCGCCCCCGGAAGCTAATGAGTTAATAATATGGAGAATTTTCATTATGCTCTTGATTTACCGAAATTCTTTGCTGAAAATAATTCGATCGTACAACGCCGCCGCAAATCCTATCGGGGCTGCGAGAGCGACAATACGCTTCGCCCTCGAAGCCAAAACCGGAGGGTTATACTTCTTGCGGATGCTTAGAAGCCTGAACCTGACATAGTTGACAGCTTCCCTGAAAAGACTGAAAAAAGGATATGGCAAGGCCAATTCTTCGGCATAGAAAAGAAGCGTGCCTTGGGGATTTTCAAGTCGCAGTCCGAAACTGCGAGCCGACAGACCGTCCTCTCGGTAGTCGCAGGTGTATATAGCTTCCGGCAGCAGGAGCAAATCGAATCCCGCCTTGGCGATTCTAAACCACACAAGGCATTCCGTGATGAACCTTTCCCCGGGAATTTCCGGGAAAGGGAATTCCCGCAGCACACTCGCCTTGAAAACCTCGGCCTTGTCGCCCCGAATTTTATCGACGAAAGTCAATGTCGCCGCATCTCTGCGTAAAAGACCTTCGGGGAAGACCTTTCCAATAATTTTCCCTGCCGTGTCCCGCCTATACCCCATGATCCCTCCGACCGAAGGATCGGTATCAGCCAATTTCGCCAACGAAGCGACCTTTTCCAACGCATCGGGGGGAAGGGAATCGTCGGAATCGACAATAAATATCCAGGCGCCACTCGCTTTTGGGATTCCTTTGTTTATGGCCCTGTGCTTGCCTCCGTTGCGAGACCGAATCAGAGAAATCGGATATGCGCTCGTTTCCATCCATCGCCGGACAAGATCGGAAGTGCCGTCATCCGAGCCGTCATCGACAATAAGCCATTCAAAGTTCGGCTCGGTTTGGACATCCAGGGAGGCTTTTAACGCGGGCAATGCATATGCCCTGTTATAGGTAGGCGTAATAATCGTAAAAAGCGGCGGCTGTTTTATCATTTTGAAAGATTGCCCGCGATACGTTCGACAACCCATCCTTGAACCGCGCGCAGCCTTTTTTCCATGGCAGAGTACATATCTACCAATGAAGAAGCTAGTCTAGCCGGATTCGCCGCGCAAATAGCCGCCACATAGATTCCTTCATCCACGGATGTGATTATTATGCGCATGCGAACATCGTTTTCGGAAAAAGCCCTGATCATCATAAAGCTCAAAGGTTTCTGATTTTGCAAAGAAAAAAGCAATCCTCCGCCAAGCTGCTTTATCATCATTTCATACCATGAAGAACCAAAATTGGAATCCTTGAGATGGATAAAAACTCCCAGCGAATCGGGCAATTCGCTAAGGGTTTCAGCGGCTATGATGGTCTTCGATCCTGGTTGGGCTACTTGGTATACGTTATCAAATAGAATTGTAATGGCATCGCGCCGTTCGGAATAATACGTCACTCCCGACAAGGTCTCAACGTTCAAAAGCTCATTGACGACATCCAGTTTAATTTTTTCGCTTAAGGCGATTCCCGGTATCAGGAACGCAGACTCCACGTACACTGATACTTTAAATTGTTCCGGCAATGTCCGGAGTGCTTCGCCCATCTCGCCTTTAGGTGAAAAACGCATATCCGCAGCCGTACCAGGCCAAGCAATCAAGGTAGAACCGGCCAGGAGATCGGAATACTCATTTTCGGAGAGGTCGGGCAGGAGCGTTTTAAGCGAAGAAGCAAAGCCTGTGGAAGCACTTATAAAAAGAATGGCGATGCTTAAAATAAAGGGAATAAATCTAGTACGCACCCTTGCCCCCGAGCACCGCTCCCACAGTCTTGAAGAGGACATACAAGTCCAACCATAACGACCAGCTCTGAATGTAGAGAATATCCAGAGCAACGCGTTCTTCATAATCCGTCTCGGACCTTCCAGATACCTGCCATAATCCGGACATTCCCGGCTTAACGCTGGAAAATAGCTTGTAATGATGCCCATATTTAACAATCTCATCCTCGACGATGGGCCGTGGACCGACGAGACTCATTTCGCCCTTGATCACATTCCAAATCTGCGGAATCTCGTCCAAGCTTGTCTTGCGCAAGAATCTTCCCATCCGAGTAATCCGGGGATCATCCTGTAGTTTTTGATTCGCTTCCCATTCAAGCTTTTTCGCCGGATCTGAGCTTAGAATCTTCTGGAGAACCTCCTTCGAATTGGCGACCATTGATCTGAACTTCCATGCCATA
>JAVEYV010000207.1:0-4631 GCA_034003305.1 Spirochaetia bacterium
ATGCGGGTGGTGATGTTCGCTTCCCCATCGCTGAGCGAGAAGAAGATCCCCGTGGGGGTAACGAAGGATTCGCAATCGTCGTAACCAAAGCCCTCACAGACCTTGCGCATCATCAGCTCCACCCGGTTTGTGGCGCCGCCGCTTTGCAAAATGATGCGTCCGGTTTCCAGGGCCAGTTGGCTGCATTCCTGCAGGTTGATCTTATTCATCCTTGATCTCTTTTGCTTTTTCTACGATCTCGGCTGGCAGTCCCAGAGTCTCCGCGATGCGGATCGCTTCCAGGGGAGGGTTGCTGCCCGGATCTGCTTCCACCAGGCTGTAATCCATCGCTGCGGCAAGAGCTTTGAGCCGGTCTTCCAGGAGAAATCCCAGATTATTGGTCTCACCCATGAAGTGATCCACGCCCTTGATCCGGTAATGCTTGATGCCGGAAAGGTGCGCCGGCTTGGTGTAATGCGTGGCGGCAAGGCAAAAATGCGGCGTAGTGCGCAGGTAGTCCAGCACAGCTGTGGCCAGTGCTTCACCCTCATAGGGATTGGTGCCGCGGGCAAACTCATCCAGCAAGAACAGTCCCTTGCCCTTCTGCCCCAAAGCATTACTGAAGGCCACCACTTCCTTGCCGAAGGACGAGAGATTGTCGTCCTCCTGCTCGTAATTGCAATAAACATAATCAAATATAGGCATCACAGCACTTTGGGCAGGCACTGGAATGGCCCGCCGCGCCAATTCGGCAAACTGCGCCACGCATCGAAGCAGACTGGATTTGCCGCCCATATTCGGCCCCGTGATCAGATTGATGGGGTGATCCAGGCTGATATCCAGGCTCTGATATGCCCGCTTTTGCTTTTGTAAACTGAGTTCCAGCGGCAGGTTTCGGGCGGAGCTGATCACTATCCCGTCCCCGGACTCGCACAGAGTTGGAATGCAGCAGCCATACTTCAGGGTAAAATCTGCCAGCATATAGTCCCAGGCCAGTTCGCTGCAGGTATCTACTGCCATATTGATGAGCTTCCGGTGCTGATGTAATTCGCGGCTGAGCTCACCTCTGATCTGCTCTTCCTCGCATTCAATGAGGTCATTCAGTTTGGCGATCTCTGCTTTAATGGCGTTGCTTTCCGCGGAATCGGCGAGGCTGTAGCTGAGATTCGCCACGCTCTGAGCGCTGAGGACAAAATGGGTGCTGCCACTAAGTTTATTGATGAGATCCTGCTCGTCCCGGGAGAGGCAGAAGCTTTCCTTCAATTTTGGCAGTCCCAGTTCCTCTTTTGCGGTTTCCAGCAAGCTTAGACGGACTTTTTGCAGCTTCAGGTTGCATCGCTGGCGCTCTCTATCCAACCGCAGCAATTCCGGGCTAAACAGGGGTGAGAGCCGAAAGACCGGCAGACCTGACTTTTCGGGATCAAGCAGCGTGAAAACAGGGGTCAGATCGGGCAGGGGATAATGCTGTAAATCGTGCAGCATCGCGTAGGCCCGCATGCTCTGGTAATGGTAGATAAAGCTTTTTATTTCAAAGAGATCGGCCAGAGCGTATACATGCTGGTGCTGCGTTATGGTAAAGGGAGTCAGATGGCTAAAGATATCCTGCCATTTATGCTGTCCGGATTTCTTCAGGCAGGCGATCATATCCGCCCTGGCGGCGTATGCATCGCGCGCCTGGAGGAGCGTAAGGCCGTGTTGGGCAAGCTTCTTACGCTTCACCGTGGCAGTAAAACTGCCCAGGGGTTCGATCAGATCAAAAATCTCCATCATACCCGGGGATGCTGATTTCGGCTTCTTTACCATGCACTGACCTCTCTGCTTGCAAACTTGGTATAGCGATATCAATTCCTGGATATGAGTTCTATTGTCAATCTTTTTGTGCTAAAGGCCGGCTGATACTGCCTCCCGCAGTGGTCAGAACCTCCATGCCCGCCGCTGTCAAGCGCTGCAGTGTCTCCGCGTGAGGAAAGCCATGGACGTTGCTTGCGGTACAGCTTATCCACGCTTCCTCTGCCTTTACGGCATCCAGAAAAGCTGCCGTGGAACTGCCCCGTGAGCCGTGGTGGGGCACTTTGAGTATGTCAGCAGCCAAAAGATCAGGATAATTGGCCAGGAGATAGCCTTCCGCCTCAGCCTCGATATCACCAGTGAAGAGATAGCGACGCACTGTATCATCAAAGCGGCAAACGAGGGAGGCATTGTTTTCATCTGTAGCAGTAAAGCCCTTGTCGGGATGGACTATAGTGAGCGTTTGCTTCCCGAAATGCAGACTCAGAGTATCAGCAAGGGCATGAACGCGGGTGCCGGACAGATCTATCGCGCCGCTCAGCATCTGCCAATCCCTGGAGCTGAAGGCTTGGCGACTGATGAGGATATTCTTCACCCTCAGGCGTTTGCAGATGGCAGCCAAGCCTCCGGCGTGATCACTGTGCAGATGCGTCAGGATCAAATAGTCGATGGTCTTTACCCCGGTTCTTTGCAGCGCGGGAATCAGTTTCTTTTCCGCCCAGGAATCTCCCCCCAGAATGGTGGAATCAGCCAAAGCCGTCTCCGCCCTCTGCGTGCTGACCCCTCCCGTATCGATCATCACCGTGCTGCCATATGAGGTGTGGATGAGGCTGCAATCCGCCGTTCCGGCATTGTACAAAGTGATCCGGTTTCGCGCCCCACGCGGCCAGAAGAAGAGTCCCGCAGCGATCAAAAGCAAGGCCAGGGCATATCTAAAGCGACCCTTTAGACGGGCCTGCATCAGGAGCATGAGTGCTACGAGCACCAGTCCCACCGCGATACTCTGCCCCGCGGCGAGCCAATGATCGCTGAGCTGGAAGGGCAGGCGAGCGCAAAACTCCAGCCACCATTGCCAGAGATTGGCTACGGCAGCAAAGGCCTGATAAAAAGGCCCGATGGGAAAGATCAGGATGGTCAGGGCAAGGGCCAAAAGCGCAGATATCAGCGGTAATCCCAGTAGAATGCCAAGCACTCCGTTCAAGGATGCCGTGCCAAAATAGTACAAAGTCAAAGGCAGCATGCCAACGCCTACCACCAAACTGAGCAGCATGTAGTTCAGCAAGCTGATGGAGCCATTTACCAGTGGTGATGCCTGCTTGATGCGGGGCAATTTGGGCAGGGCAAACACGATGATCGCGACTGCCGTAAATGATAGGATGAGACCGACACTGAAGAGCTGATCCGGGCTGATCAGGGTGATGATAAGGAGACTCAGGCTGAGGTTCTGCCCGGAAGAGAGCGGTCGGGACAGCCATTTTGCCATCATGCCAATGCCGATCATCAGAATCGCCCGGCTGATCGGGGCCGCCCAATGGTTCAATGCCGCGAATGCGCCGATCACAATGAGAAAAGCGACATCTGCCACGCGGAAGGGCAGGAAGAAGCGCAGCACTGTGATGATGATGAAGTACAAGAACAGCACGTGTAATCCGCTTACCACCACCAGATGGCTGATTCCTGCCCGAGAGAGCAGGATTTTGTCCGTGCTTTTGAGGGCGGAATCGCTCAGCAGTAGAGCTCGTGCCAGGGCTGCGTGCTCCTTAGGGAGCGGCTTCAGGCGCTCAAAGACGAAATCTGCCGGTTTGGACAGGTACTGCTTTTCCCCCGCTGCGGGATCGCGCACTGCCGGCAGCACCAGCGTAAGACTGCCCGCGAAGCGATTGGGATAAATATCCAGGATGGGATCAGCACTCAGCCTTCTGATATCGGCCAGCGCGGTGTATGCCGCACCGGGGCTGAATTCGCCTTCATCAAAGAGCAGTAATTGCTCGCGCACCACAAACCCGGCAATACTGCTCAGTTCCACCGCCAGGGCTCGTTCCGACATGCGCCGGATCACCCGGAAGCTTACTTCCTGGCGCAGGATAGTCCTATCCGCCAGGGCTTTTTCCAGCACTCCCGGAGATCCTGTACTGATGCTGTAACGTAAGAATCCCAGCACCAGAAAAAGCAGGAGTATCAGGTAAGGTCGGAAAGGCCGGAATCTCAGCGCGAAAGCAAAGAGTAATATCGCCATGCCGACAGGAATCCAGATCTCCACCGACAGCCAGCGCGCCAGTATGATCCCAGCCGCCCAAAATATGACGGGGAAAAGCATCGGCGCCGGAAGCGGATGGATGGACTTGTCGGGCATCAGATTACGCTGGGATCGCTATTTCCTGTTGTAAAAGCCCAGTATGAGTCCCAAAGCCAGGGACCATACTGCCGCCAGGCCTATCCTCAGGGCATCTGGCAGCATGAAGGTGACAGTATGCGCGGGAATCCAGAACCAGAGCAGGGAATACATGCCTTTGTGCAGATTCTTCCAGTTTTTTACCTTCTCCGGGATGTTGTCCAAAACGCGGTGGATGATCACCAAAAAGAGACCAAACTGCAGATTCATCATGGCCGATACACTGAAGGCATGGCCAAGGCTGCGCTCTGCAAAGACAGGCCACATCCCGTGATCCATCAGGTATTCCACATAGCCGGTAAAGCCCTTGAAGGCATATTTGATGCCTACAGCAAGGATCGCCCATACGATCATCTTCCAGATGGTAAGAAAGGGGCCAAAAGGATATTTGAAGCTCTTCTGCACCACCCATTTGGAGATGATCTCTCCCAGGGTGCCGAGGATGGCGAATTGCAGCATGGAACTGCTGATG
>JAVEYV010000208.1:0-4581 GCA_034003305.1 Spirochaetia bacterium
CGAGGTGGAGATCGAGGTCGGCCTCCAGTACAACGACAGCTTCAACGAAGCCATGTTCTCCTACGTCAACGGCATCAACACGAAGGAAGGCGGCACCCACCTCATCGGGTTCAGGTCGGGCCTTTCCCGGACCATCAACGAATTCTTCAAGAAATCCAAATACCTCAAGAAGCTGGACGAGACGCTCTCGACGGACGATGTCAAGGAAGGGCTCACCGCCGTCCTCTCCGTCAAGGTGCTGGAGCCCCAGTTCGAGGGCCAGACCAAGGGCAAGCTGGGCAATTCCGAGGTGCGGGGCATCGTGGACTCCTACGTCGCCGACCAGCTCGACCTCATCTTCCAGAAATACCCCGAGATCATCGACGCCATCCTGGACAAGTGCGTGCTGGCCGCCAAGGCCCGCATCGCCGCCCGGCAGGCTCGCGAGCTCACCCGGCGCAAAAACCTCCTCGATTCGGCGAGCCTGCCGGGCAAGCTGGCCGACTGCCAGGAAAAGGATCCCGCGAAGTGCGAAATCTTCCTCGTGGAGGGCGATTCGGCAGGCGGTTCGGCCAAGATGGGCCGTAACAGGGTCTATCAGGCCATCCTCTCCCTCTGGGGCAAGATGCTCAACGTGGAAAAAACCCGTATCGACAAGATTATCGGCAACGACAAGCTCCAGCCCATCATCGCCAGCCTGGGCGCAGGGCTCGGGCCCGAATTCGACGTGACAAAGCTGCGGTACCACAAGATCATCATCATGGCCGATGCCGACGTGGACGGCTCCCACATCCGCACCCTTCTCTTGACCTTCTTCTACCGTTACATGAATCCTCTTATCGAGGGCGGCTACGTGTATCTCGCCATGCCTCCATTATATAAGTTGACGTGGGACAAGGAATTGCGTTACGCCTACGACGACGCCGAAAAAGATAAAATTCTGGCGGGCATTGTCGGCAGGGATCCTTCCAAGGTAGCCATGCAGCGCTACAAAGGCTTGGGCGAGATGAACCCGGAGCAGCTCTGGGAGACGACCATGGATCCCGAACGCAGGAACATGATCCGCATCACCATGGAAGACGCCGTGCTCGCCGAGCAGATGTTCACCACCCTTATGGGCGAACAGGTGGAGCCCAGGCGGCAGTTCATCGAGGAGAATGCCCTGGCAGTCTCCAACCTCGACGTGTAGGAAAGCGAAAAAATGGCAGAAACCGGACGATTGATATCAGTATCTATTGAAGATGAAATGAAGACCGACTATCTCACCTACGCGATGTCGGTCATCGTGGCGCGTGCCTTGCCCGACGTGCGGGACGGCCTCAAGCCCGTCCACAGGCGCATCCTCTACGCGATGGACGAACTGGGGCTGCGCTACAACGCGTCCACCAAGAAATGCGCGCGCATCACCGGCGACGCGATGGGAAAGTACCATCCGCACGGCGATTTCTCACTCTACGACGCCCTGGTACGCATGGCCCAGGATTTCTCCCTGCGCTATCCCCTCGTCTATGGACAGGGCAACTTCGGCTCCATCGACGGCGACCCCGCCGCGGCCAGCCGCTATACCGAGGCCAAGCTCTCCCGCTTTGGCGAGGAGATGCTCACCGACCTGGACAAGGATACGGTGGCCTTCGGCCCCAACTACGACGAGTCGCTGAAGGAACCCCTTGTCCTGCCCTCGGCCTTTCCCAACCTCCTGGTCAACGGTTCATCGGGTATCGCCGTCGGTATGGCCACCAACATGGCGCCCCACAACCTTCTGGAAGTGGGCGAGGCCATCGCGGCCTATATAGAGAATCCCGACATCGACCTCGAAGGCCTGATGCGGCATATCAAGGGTCCCGACTTCCCCACGGGCGGCATCATCTTCGGCTCGGGCGGCATCAGGGATGCATACACAACAGGGCGTGGAAAGGTCGTCGTCCGCGGCAAGTTCATCCTCGAAACGATGAAAAACGGAAGGGAACAGATTGTCTTCACCGAAATCCCCTACGCCGTCAACAAGACAACCCTGATTACGCGCATCGCAGATCTCGTGAGGGACAAGGTGCTCGAAGGGGTCTCCGATCTCAGGGATGAGAGCGACAGGGAGGGCCTGCGCATCGTCCTCGAACTCAAGAAAGGCGCCATACCCAAGCTCGTGCTCAACAGGCTCTTCACCCACACGGCCCTGCAGTCGACCTTCGGGGTCATCAACCTCGCGCTGGTGGAAGGTAGACCTAAGTGTTTATCACTAAAAGAATTAATACATTATTTTGTCAAGCATCGCATCGATGTCGTCACTCGCAGATCCCGCTATGAGCTGCGCAAGGCCGAAGAGCGGGCCCATATTCTACGTGGCTTGGTCATCGCCCTCAGCAATATCGATGAGGTTGTGGCCATCATTAAGGCCAGCAAGAACGTAGAACTGGCGCGAACCAATCTGCAGAAACGCTTCGATCTCAGCGAAATCCAGGCTCAGGCCATCGTCGACATGCGACTGGGAAGGCTTACAAGCCTCGAAACAGAGAAAGTCCTCGCCGAATTGGCCGATATCGAGGCAAGAATCAGCTATCTGCAGGGACTTCTCGCCAGCGATGCCATGATTCTCGACGTCGTAAAGAACGATACCCTCGAAATCGCCAAAAAATACGGGGATACGCGGCGTACCGAAATCGTCATAGACGATCTGGAAGCCATCAATATAGAAGATCTCATAAAGCCCGAGGAAATGGCCATTCTCATTTCCAACAAGGGCTTTATCAAGCGCGTGTCAGTCCATCTCTACCGCTCTCAGGGCAGGGGCGGCAAGGGCTCCAACTCGGCCAACCTTCTGGAAGAAGACTTTGTACAGCAGCTCTTCGTGGCCAACACCCACGACCACCTTCTGTTTATTACCAGCGCTGGAAAGGCCTATTGGCTCAAGGTGCACGAAATACCGGAATCCAGCCGCCAGGCCAGGGGAGCGCACATTAAAAGCCTTCTGGCCATATCTCCCGACGAAGAAATAACCACGGTAATAGACTTCAAGCACTTCAGCGGCAACCAGTACCTTCTCATGGGAACCCTCAGGGGCGTGGTGAAAAAGGTATCTTTGGCGGCCTTTGTCAACGCCAAGACCAGGGGGATTATCGCTATCCATCTGGACGAAGGCGACAGGCTCGTATCGGCCTGCCTTACCGGCGGCCAGGACGAGGTCATGCTGATTACCCGAAAAGGCCAGGCTCTGCGTATTCACGAAAAGCAGGTCAGATCCATGGGAAGAGCCAGCCGGGGTGTTCGCGGAATTCGACTCTCCGCTACCGATGAACTTGCGACGATGCTGCGAGTCAATAACGAACAGGACATGGCCCTGATCACGATAAACGGCTATGGAAAGCGGGTCGCCTACAGCAGCTTCAACGCTCACGGCCGAGGAACGGGCGGGCAGATGATCTATGTGCCGGACGACGTTTCAGGCGAAATCGTGGGCGCCGTTTCGATCTCGGAAGAGGATGAAGCCATGCTCATAACCTCCCAGGGCAAGACCATCAAGATCCAAGCCTCGACGGTCAGGGTTATGGGAAAGGGCGCCAGGGGCGTTCGCGTGGTCAACATAGATCCGCCCGACTTTGTGATCGGCCTGGATAAGATCATCAGCGACGAGATTGATCCCGAAGACTTGAAAAGCAAGGAAGCCCTAAGGGAGGCCGGCGTAGAGGCCCCTGAGGACGGGCTCGATACCCAGGTAGCCCTGGATGGCGAAGCAGGAACCGGCGCCGAAGATACCGTGCCGGGCGAAGCCCAGGATAAGGATGATTCTCTGGAAGAAATTGATGAACAAGACACCGAGGACAAAGATATCGAAGAATAAACGCTTCGTTCTGCGATAAATAGTAAACAAAAAAGCCCTACCGGATTAGGCCGGAAGGGCTTTTTATTATTCTGTTTCACGTGAAACAAACCCAGCCTAAGAGTGCTCAAAAAACGAGAAACAAAAGTTGCACGTGAAACATTTTTAGTTCCTCGAACCTTGTTGTAGAAGCGGTCGTCCTGGTACTGGGGCGACATCGTTTTTTCTTCAATCAATATTGCTACAATAGGGCATACTCAGGCAGATAATCCCGTCCCGTTGCAAGTGCGGTATCCTTCGCCACTTCATAGTATTTTACCAGAGTAGAACGCCGATAACCGCTCCTTCTGTCGGTTCACATTTTTCCCTGTTTCAGTTACAACAAGGTTCGAGGAACTCTAAAACGTTCTTGAGAGGGAGTATTCCACAAAGTCCTTCAAAGCTTGTACGGCATCGCCATTCAGCCCCGGAAAGGCCTGGAGCAGTCTGGCAAGGGATGCTTGGGCCTTTTGGGCGTATTCATTTTCGATTTTCTCTAGGGCCTTATCGATTCCATATACAAAAATCAGGCCCCGGACGAATTCCACGTCGGCGGCATCGATTGCCTCGTTTGCAAAGATCGAATCGAAACGGGCTTTTTCTGCCGCAGCGAGGCGAGGGCGTAGAAGGATCATGTAGGGAGTTTTCTTGCCTTCTCGCAGATCTGAACCGATAGGCTTTCCTAGACAAGCCTCGTCTCCGAAAAGGCCGAGGTAGTCGTCCTTTAATTGAAAAAGAATTCCTAGGTTGAG
>JAVEYV010000209.1:0-4566 GCA_034003305.1 Spirochaetia bacterium
TTTACTCTTGAAAGTGGCTCAGCAGTTTCGTCAATTATTATGCTAATAGCATAATAATTGACGAAACATAGGTATCTTTAAGGCAGCTCTTTCAAAACTCATTCGAGTTTTGAAAGAGCCTCTACTATAAATATTTCTCCATAGCTAGCCGATAGTAGTTCAGAAGGGGCTTATGGGACGACAAGAAAAAAGAGTGAGGATTTTTTCGGCGCTCGAAGTGGCTAATATCTGCGGGGTCGTCAATCAAACAACGATCAATTGGATAAAGAGCGAGCACTTAAAAGCCTTTACTACGCCGGGCGGCCAGTACAGGGTGTACGCCGAAGACCTCATCGATTTTCTTGAACAACGAAAGATGCGTATTCCCCCTGAACTGGGCAGCCCCTCCAATTCGAAAGTCGATTCCCGACTCATCCTGATCGTCGATGACGATAAGGACTTGAACGCCATACTGGCACGGATGCTCCAGCGTAGACTGCCGGAGACGGAAATCCTGCAGGCTTTCGACGGCTTCGAGGCCGGAAGGATAATCGCCGAGCGGCGCCCTGGGCTTATCATCCTCGACTTCGACCTGCCGGGAATCAACGGCTTGAGTCTCTGCCGCAGAATAAAATCGGATTCTTCTATTGGAAAGCCTTCTGTCATCTCCATCACCGGTTTCGATACCGAATCCATGCGGGAAGAACTTCTCGAGGCTGGGGCTGACGACTTTTTCGCCAAACCTCTTGATTTCGACGGGCTGATCTATACGGCAGGCAGCCTGCTTAAGTCCCGGGCCCAAGGTTCATCAGGAGGTGCGCCGGAAAAGACGCTGCCAAGAGCGGGGGACGCCGTGCCGGAAGGAACGCCGTCATGAAGTCCATCGGCGAATATCTGGACGGAAGGTTCATCATCGATACTGGGGATATTACAGAATTTTCCGGCGGCGCCATCGTCAACGCGGCCAATTCAGGTCTTTTGGGAGGAGGAGGTGTGGATGGGGCGATCCACAGGGCTGCTGGTCCTTCTCTTCTGGCCGAATGCAAGGCTCTCCGCGCCGGCCGGCTGCCTGACGGTCTTCCCGCGGGCAAGGCGGCGGCTACCGGAGCCGGCCGGCTCAAGGTCGCTTATGTGATCCATACTGTCGGTCCGGTATGGAAGGGCGGCGAGCAGGGAGAGCCCGAACTCCTTGCCTCCTGTTACCGCGAAAGCCTTGCCCTGGCCGCAAGGCTCGGCTTGGACTCCATCGCCTTTCCCGCCATCTCCACCGGCGTCTACGGATATCCCAAGCATCTGGCGGACCAGGTTGTCTTCGATACCATTTCCCGCTATGTCCTGACCAACGATGCCCCCAGCTATATTCACTTGGTATTCTTTTCCGAGCCCGACGCCAGGCTGTTCATGGCAACTTCGGGAATTTTAGGCACGTCATAAAAACGCCAGTGTAATGGTACCACTTATCGCCGAACCAAGTTTTTCCTGCAGGGCGATGCCTGGGCTTAACGAGGGCGATAGATCATGATCGGAGCCCCTGGACTTGACTTCGCGAGCCTGCGACCGGTATAGTTTTCGCATATTCTGAGACCGTGCCGCCCTTCGGCAAGTGCCGGAGCAGCACGACGGTTTCCACAATGTAGGCCGCGAGAAGCGGCCAATTTCAATCGCGACCGTCGTATACCGGTATTACCCGAGCTTCCCAAGCTCGAGAAGCGGGTTCGACTCCCGTCGGTCGCTCTAGAACAGAAAAGCCCGCGCAAAGCGGGCTTTTTCATATGAATACTCTAAAAAAATTATTTTAACTCTTCATCCATGGCAGATTGCCCAGATCCACATTGCCGCCCGAAAGGATAATACCGATCTTCAGGCCGCGAAGGTCGATTTTACGTTCCCATAAAACCGCGGCGGGCACTGCGGCAGAGGGTTCGATGACGATTTTCATGCGCTCCCAGATGTATTTCATGGCCTCGACGATGCCGGCTTCGCTCACCGTCACGATCTGCTCCACTCTTTCTCTGATAATAGGATAGGTGATGCTGCCCAGGGAGGTCAAAAGGCCGTCGGCGATGGTTTTAGGGTTGACGGAGGGCAGGATCGTTCCGGCGGCAAGGGAACGATAGGCATCGTCAGCCCCTTCCGGCTCGCCGGCGATCACCCGGATGCCAGGTTTAATTTCGGTAGCGGCGATAGCCGTTCCGCTCAAGAGTCCGCCGCCGCCCACGGGCGTCATTATAACATCGAGATGGGGCACTTCTTCGAGCAGTTCCATGGCCGCCGTGCCCTGGCCGGTTATAACCCGTTCGTCGTTGTAGGGATGGACGACCGTGGCGCCGGTTCGCGCAACCACCTCGGCCAGCGTCGTCTCCCTCGCGGCCAAGGTAGGCTCGCAGAGCGTAACTTGGCCGCCGTAGCCAAGGACACCGGCCTTTTTAACCGAAGGAGCGGTACGGGGCATCACGATATAGGCAGGAATGCCCCGCATGCGGGCCGCGAGGGCGAGTGCCTGGGCATGGTTGCCCGAAGAGTGGGTCGCGACGCCTTTGGCCGCTTCTTCCTCGCTCAAGGAGAAAACCGCATTGCAGGCGCCCCGAAACTTGAAAGCGCCCACCTTCTGAAAATTTTCGCATTTAAAAAAGACCTGCGCCCCAACCATCTTATCCAAGCTGCCGCATGTGAGGACTGGCGTTCTGTGGGCATAGGGCTCAATCCGCTTCGCGGCTTCCTGTATCTGCTTCAAAGAAAGGTTCATGGCTTCTCCTTATCTACTGTTTTTATCGGGAATTTTTCAAACTGGTTGAATCGTACCCCACCCTAATGTCCCGATCCAGACCTGTCTTGGATTATTAAGTTCGGCAATAGACCCTCGCCGACTTGGTTAAGGGATGACTGCGCCCATAATCCCAACTTCTATAGAAATTTATCTGCAAACGGGTGGATAAAAAAGAAAAAGTTAAAATAAAAATTTGGAAAAGCCGTGGTATGATCTCCGATAACTATGGAGGTACTCCATGAGAACGCATAAGCTTGGTATTACTTATGTGGCAGCTGTTTCGATCCTAATTATGCTGGTCTTTGGGTTTTCAAATGTCTTCGCTCAAACCGAAGGAGGCATGGCGCTTTTAAGCAGGGCCGAAGCATTGAGAGTGGCCGGAGAACTGACCGCCGCCGAGGAACTGTACCGCCAAGGTCTTGCCGAATTGGACGCCTCCACTCAGGAAGGAGCCCGGTATATCCGGATCTGCCGCGACGGCCTTGAGTCGATCCAATATGTACGGATGACCTATCCCTTCGACGAAACTGCGATGAATCAAGAACTCGCCAAGGCCTACCCAGCTTGGGTCGCGGCAGGCGGAAACGCCCAAAAGGCCGCCCGGGGCCTTGAGCGCTTTGTAATCGATGGGAAGGCCGCGTACTCGGATACCGTCATTCCAAACCTACAATTCAGAACTATGACACTGATGCATGGAAACCAGGAGAAGAACAAGTCCTACGCTTCTCTGGTGAATAAGATGGTGAACATCGCCAATGTGTGGCCACAAGAGTCCTGGAAAGTCTACGACTATCCCGCAACGTACCTGGGCAAGCACACAGTAGACATCCCCCGCTCCGAGCTTCCCGCTTCTGGAACCTTCAAGATGTGGTTTCCTCTGCCCATCACCCTTGGCTATCAGCAGCCCGTGGAAGTGCTTTCGATCGAGCCCGCCGATTACGTTGTCCTTCCCCCTTCGAGCTCCGGCGATATCAGTACCCTTTACATGGAAGTGCCCCTCGAGAAGCTAGAAGGACCGCTTCGCGTGGAGGTCCGCTTCAAGTTCACCCACTACGAACAGCACTTCCGGGTAGACCCCGCCCTGGTCGGCCCCTACGATACCTCAAGCCCGGAATACATCGCCTATACCAAATCCTCAGGCAACGTAGCCGTAACGCCGGAAATCAAAGCCGCGGCGGAGCAAATCGTCGGGGGCGAAAAGAATCCCTACCTCGCGGCGCGGAAGATTTACGACTACATGATCAAGACAATTGACTACAGCCTCATGCCCCACCTGCTCTTGTATCCGCGCTCCGAGCTTAGGGAGTCGACCTATGTCCACGAATACAAGGTTGGCGACTGTGGAGCCCAAGGGACATACTTCGCCGCCCTCTGCCGCGCCGTAGGCATTCCCGCCCGCGTTCCCGGCGGCTGGCAGCTCTTCGATGGCAAATTCTCTCCCCATTTCTGGGCAGAATTCTTCGTGCCCAATTACGGCTGGCTTCCCGTGGACCCCAGCGTAGGCCAAGCATCGCTCTACACCACCTTGGCCGATCCCGAAACCAAGCGCGCCTATACGGATTTCTTTTTCGGACGCCAGGACGCCCTTCGCTGCATAGTGCAGATCACCGTGGACGAGGATTTTATCCCGAAATTTCCCGGCACGAGCTTTTTGCCCATGGCCATCCAGAACATCGACGCCAGCTGCGACGCCATCGAACTCTCAAAAGGGGACAGCCCTACCATGATCGTGCTGAACTATTCTGAGCTGACGGTGGAAAAGGCGGAGTACTCTAAGAAGCTCGGCCTGTAAACGGCCTTAGGCACTTCGACTGGCACGC
>JAVEYV010000210.1:0-4532 GCA_034003305.1 Spirochaetia bacterium
GCAGGGTATGCCCACAGGAAAAACAGTGTCAGCTGCCCTGTACCTTGGGCAAAGCATTAGGCGGAGTCGACAAGGCGGTGCAGATCGGCCGGGTCGAGCGGTACGTGGCGGACTACGAACGCCAGGCAGGTCTCCTGGCTCCTCCTCCCGCCGGAGGCTCTACCGGCAAGAAGGTGGCTGTTGTGGGCGCCGGACCCGCAGGACTTACCTGTGCCGTCGACGTCAGGCGCCAGGGCCATAAGGTTGTCATATTTGAAGCCTTCCACAAGGCCGGCGGCGTTATGGTCTACGGTATTCCGGAATTCAGGCTTCCAAAAGACCTGGTTGCCTCCGAAGCTGGTGTGCTAGAGTCCATGGGAGTCGACTATGAAATGAGCTTCCTGGTAGGCCGGACAAGAAAACTCGGGGCCCTTCTCAAGGAAGACGGCTTTGACGCAGTATTTGTCGGCACGGGAGCCGGACTGCCAAAATTCATGAATATTCCCGGAGAAAACCTGGTGGGTGTTTTTTCTGCCAACGAATACCTAACCCGGGCCAACCTGATGAAGGCTTACGAGGTCGGCAAGGCCGCAACACCGCTGTATCCCTCGCGGCGGGTGGCGGTGCTGGGCGGAGGCAACGTCGCCATGGACTCAGCCCGTATGGCGCTGCGCCTGGGCGCCGAGGAAGTGCGGGTTCTGTACCGCAGAACCAGGGAGGAGATGCCCGCCCGAGGCGAAGAGGTTGTCCATGCCATGGAAGAGGGCATTTATTTCGATTTCCTGGCCAGCCCGACCCAGGTGTTGGGCGACCAAAGCGGCAGGGTAGTGGGCCTGGAGGTTCTCTCCTATGAGTTAGGCGAACCCGACGAATCCGGCCGGCGCCGACCCGTGCCGGTCAGAGGCAGCGAAAAGATCGTTCCCTTCGACACGGTGATCGTGGCGGTGGGCAACGAGTCCAATCCCTTGATTTCCCGTACGACCCCAGAGCTCAAGGTTGATCGCTGGGGCCATATTCTGGTGGATGAAAAGCAGAAGACGAGCATCGAGCGCGTCTATGCCGGAGGGGACATTGTCCTCGGCGCCGCCACCGTCATACTCGCCATGGGCGAGGGGCGCCGCGCGGCCGCCGCCATAAACGAGGTGCTGCAGTAGCCATGAAAAAAGAGCGGCGGCCGCGCCTGGCCGCGGCATCAATTCTCAGGCGGGGCTTCGCTCTCCTCTGGGCCTTGGCGCTTACCCTGGCGGCCTCTGCCCAGAACCCCCCACAGGGCGGAGTCCCTATCCCCGCTGCTGCGCTCGCCCAAGCCCAAAGCCCCGCCCCCTCGGCGCCCTCCCCAAGCCCTGAAACGCTGGAAGCCGCATATCAATCGGCTTACCAGCTCTTCCAGCGGGGCCGGCAGCTGCAGGTCGCCGGCAGGGAGTCCGAAGCCGCCAGAACCTTCGCGAACTCTCTCCAAGCCACGGGAAAACTCCTGGCCTCGGATGCTTCAAACCTTGATTACATAAGCCTCCAGTGCTGGAACCTCTTCAGGCTCAATCGCCACAGCGATGTGGTTGCTGTGGCGCAGAAGGCATTAAGGAACGCCCAGGACCATCGCGTCATCGAAACCCTGGCCGAATCGCTCTATTTCCTCGGGCGCAATGAGGAATCCCTGGAATATTTTACCCACTATTTCCAATTAGCCCCCGATGACGACGAACGCATGTCCAGCGCCTATTACTATGTAGGCGAATGTTACATGCGACTAAAAAAATACGAGCACGCCGACATAGCCTTCTCCACCGCCACGACCATGGAAAAAAACATGTACTACTGGTGGTATAGGCTGGGAGCGGTCAAAGAGATTCTCTCCCAGTATCGGAGATCCTACGAAGCCTACGGCAGGGCTCTCCAGATAAGCCCCAGGTTCCAGTACGCCCTGGACGGACGTGCCAGGGTCAAGGCAAAGGCGGGCTTGTAAAAAAAACGATTGACCGGCACTCTCCCATAGCCTAGACTGCAAAAAAATCGGAGGTGCCGTGGCCTTACGCGACCGTATTCTCACCCAGTTCCTCGCAGTGACAATTATGCTTTTCCTCATTTTCGGCATGCTCGCCGACGGACCGGCTGCGGCTCTCGATGGATTCTGGCGTCTTCAGGGCAGTCCCGCACGACTCCTGAGCGACTACACTGCGCTTCAGGGGGCGGGAGCGGCCCTGTTCAACGCCGCGGCAGTGGGTATCATCGGATGGATCTATGTCCTGCTGAACGGCATAAAGCTGTCGGGACCGACGATAGCTGCGATTTTTACCATGATAGGTTTCGCCCTCTTCGGCAAAACCCCGCTCAATTGCATCCCCATCATGGCGGGGGTAAGCCTCTCGGCCCTCATAGTAAAGAAAAAACCCCGGGAATACCTCCTCATCGGAATGTTCGGCACCGCGCTGGGGCCCCTGGTGAGTTTTGTCGCCTTTGAAATGGGCTTGGCGCCCGCACTGGCCCTCCCGGTATCCCTGGTCGTCGGTCTGGCCGCCGGCATCCTCCTTCCCCCCCTGGCGATCGCCATGCTTCATCTGCACCAGGGCTACAATCTTTACAACGTTGGGCTTACCGCAGGCTTTATCGGGCTCTTCGCCGCCTCACTCCCCAGCGCAGGAGGCAAGAGCATCGCTTCGATCTCATCCTGGGGCACCGCGGCCAACCCCTGGCTATTTCTCCTCATTCCCATTCTGAGCCTCACAGCCATAGGCATGGCCTTTATCTGCTGCGGAAAAAAATCCTGGAAGGAATTTCTATCCATACTCAAGCTTCCAGGCCGCCTGCCTTCGGATTTCTGCGAGCTCAGCGGACCTGGGGGCGCTCTTGTGAACATCGGCGTTCTGGGTCTCGCCTATTCCGCCTACGTGGCCATCGTCGGCGCTCCCTTTAACGGACCGGTCATCGGCGGCCTGATGACCCTTATGGGCTTCGGCTTTTTCGGGAAGCATCCCAAGAATGTCCTGCCCGTCTTTTTGGGCCTCCTGGCCGCGGCACTCCTGTTCGGCAAAGGCTTGAGCGAATCCTGGGTAATCCTGGCCTTCCTCTTCGGCACCGCCCTGGCGCCCATAGCCGGCGAATTCGGTCTGGTCATCGGAATGTTGGCGGGCTTCCTTCATCTTGTTCTGGTCGAGCGTTCGGGCACCTGGCACGGCGGTATGAATCTTTACAACAACGGCTTCGCCGGCGGGCTTACCGCTACGCTCATCGTATCGGTGATAGAGTGGTACAGAACGAGTACCGAGCGGTAAAAAGGCAAAAAGGAATCATTGGATGAAGCGCAGGGAATTTTTAGTTCATCTTATCAGCGAATTGTCGAGCTTTCTCCTTCAGGAACAGCCTCGAAAAATGGTTATCTCCCTCCACCAGGAGGCCGACGGCATCCATTTGGCGGTCATAGACGACCGGGCTCGAAGCGACGTGGAAATCAAGGCGATCGAGCGGGCGCTGAACGCCTCCAGGCGGCCCGAACTGGCCGGTTATTACGGGCAGATGGCGGGCCACGACCTCTTGGGCAGCGCCAGGCTCAACCTGGTGGGCTGGCAGATCAAACACGCCGATGTGCTGAAGAATCCCGGAGGAGGGGTGATGCTCAATCTCTGGATCGGCGGCGAAGGCTTCGAGTACACAAAATTCAGCATCGATCCCGAGGACGATAAAGAGAAGGAAAAATAGTTTTTTTCGATGCCTTGTTGCCTGACCCATCCTAAAGCCGTTATAGTCGAGCTATGGCCGCGAGCATTCTCTGGTACGATCTGGAAACCTTCGGTATCGATCCCAAACACGACAGGATAGCCCAGTTCGCCTGCATCCGCACCAACGAGAATCTTGAGGAGATCGACGAGCCGTTAAAGCTTTATTGCAAGCCCCCCATGGACTATCTGCCTTCGCCGACGGCCTGCATGGTCCACGGCATAAGTCCCCAGACCGCCTTCGAACTCGGGCTGGATGAATACGACTTCGCCCTGAGACTGCTCAAGGAGTTTTCCCGGCCGGGCAGCACCGCCGCAGGCTACAACTCGATCAATTTCGACGAAGAGTTCATCCGCAACCTCCTGTACCGAAATCTTTTCGATCCCTACGCCCGGGAATACGCCGACGGCAACTCGCGCTGGGATATCATCAACCTGCTCAGGGCTGCCCATGACCTAAGGCCCGAGGGAATCGTCTGGCCGAGAGACGAGGAGGGCAAACCGCTCTTCAAGCTCGAATCCCTTTCCAAGGCAAACGGCCTGGACCATAGTTCCGCCCACGATGCCCTCTCCGACATCAGGGCTACCATCGACCTGGCCCGGCTGGTCCGGTTGCGACAGCGGCGCCTTTACGACTGGTACTTTTCCCACCGGAAACGTGAAAGCCTTAAACCCCTGGTAAACCTTTCAGCCCGCAGAATGCTCCTCCACACTTCGGCTGAATACAGCAGCCAGCGGGGATGCAGCACCCTGATCGCCCCGGTGGGCATCGATCCAGCCAACCGAAACCAGCTTATCGCCATCGACCTCCGCTTCGAGCCTGGCGAGCTTGTTTCTCTCTCC
>JAVEYV010000211.1:0-4517 GCA_034003305.1 Spirochaetia bacterium
CCAGGCTGAGTCCGTCCAGGCTGCCTAAAGGAACAGCTGTCCAGGTGGTACCAGCTGCCGTTCCTTTGTAGACCGCCGGGCCGTTTTTTTCTACAGCTACATAAAGGGCTGCTGCCCCACCAGATACGAGACTATAGGCATAATAATCAGTATCCACGGTTCCAAGGCCTAGCGGTAAAATCTTCCAATCGCCCCCGGCTATCGGCCTGTACCAGATTTTAGCCATGGCGGTGTAATAATTTATACCGTCGTCGCCGAGAGCTTTGACGGTCGCATTCTTGAAAATATCGGTGCCGATCTGTCGCAGCTCGGTTTGAATATCGTCGAACACGTGGAATGTATTGTCGCAGGACCAGAAGGTCGTTGCCGATACGAAGACCGCAAGAACCGCCGCGACTAGTAGTAGGCTGATTCGCCTCTGTAATTTCATGCTTCAGCTCCTAGAAATGGTAAACAGCGCCCAGGGATAGTTCGATGAAGTTGCCGTAACGGGTATAGGCGGACTCTGTGCCGAAATGGATTTCCGGAATAAACCACCAGTATGCCTGGCCTCCTAAGCTCCAGGCATCGGTGACCTGGAAGTATGCTCCGCCCCCGGCCTTGAGGAAGGGGCTTATCACTCCATTGCCGGAAAGTCTCATGATAACAAAGCCGACATCTCCCCCGACCGAAGCTTCGATCGATCCTTTTCCGAACCAGTATCCTGTTCGGAAACTCAAGGGGGCCATAAAAAGGTTTCTGCCTCCGATAGTGCTGTTATAGGCGCCGCTCAGGGCTCCTCCGATGCTGAAGCTGTTGCGGATAAAATACTGGTAGCCTATGTTCAGCGATGCTCCGAGGCCTAAGGGATTCGGGTCACCGGGGGTAGGGGAGGCGGGGACTATGAAGAGAGGTACTCCAGCGCCGACGTTGATGGTTATCAACTGGCTTCCCTGCCTATGAAGGCCTCCGAAATAGGGATTTTCCGGGAGATCCTGGGCCGCGAGAGGCAGTATGGAAACAAGGGCGATAAGCCCGAAGACGGCGATACTCTTCTTCATCCTTCCTCCAGAAGCTTTTCGAGGGGTTCACTATACCATGGAGGGCGGGTTTTCTCTACGGGGAAGTCCCCGGCGGAAAGCCTTTCCGCCGGGGACTTCCCCGTCTCTTACCCCAGGCTTTCCCGCCCCCCAGCCATGCTTCTCCTTTTTCTAGCCTGCCTGCAGAGAAGTCTCCAGGCCGCGCTGTCCCAGGTGGGGCTCGGGGAGTGTATTTCCAGCAAAAGGGCTTGCATGTTCGAAAAAGAAAAAGCATCGACTGGGTCAAGAGTAACATGATTTCCCATAAAAAAGCCTATTCCAAGCTGAATCGGCGTATTTTCCAGTTTCTTCAGTCCCGCTTTACCGGCGAACTGCAGTGCGTTTTGAACAGGATCCCTGGGCAATTTCTCCAAGGGGGCGAGGTAGGCGCTTTCTCCGATATATTGCGCTGTGCCGAAGCGCAGGCTCAATGGAAGCCCGGCAAACAAGCCCTGTGCCTCAGTCTTAAAGAGGCGGACGAGTTCCTTCTTTGAACCTGGCGCTGGAACCTCGAAAAAGCCGATGTACATTCCTTCGGGCAGGGCTAAGCCATCAGGCGAGCCAGCAATTGCCCGGGCGCGACTTTTTATAACGCTCAATTGCCCGAGGATGTTTCCCCCTGGAACCAGGGCGATGGCATAAAACTGCATTGCTCTCCTTTTTCTGCTGTAGAACGCTCGGGACTTTCATGGTACTATTATAGACGAGTACGAGTAAAGGTGGACGAATATGGAACCCAAGGTAGAGGCACTGACCAAATTTTTAAAAACGACAATTTCTGCATGGAATCATGTGGAGTGCATTACCGTAGACCCTCGGTCGGAAATCTTCGCGTACGATCCCTATTTCGCCCTGGTTATCGATGTGTACTGCAACGGAAAAGTGCCCCCCGCCAATAAAAGAAGGGATGCCTTCGGCGATCCGGGAGATTTCGAGACCGCCGCGGGACGTACAAAAGACAGGTTTTTCCTTCAAGAAATGCCCATAAGAATCGAGTACAAGAACATCTCCATGATGAATAAGCTGGCGAGCAATCCTACCCGGCACCTAAAGCTTTTAAAGAACTCGGGCACCTATCCCTTCTACCGCTTAAAGAACAACAAGGTTATCTACGACGCCACGGGTTGGATCACCGGGGTGAGAAAGACTCTGGAGGATTTCCCCGAGGAAGCCTGGGAGGCTCTATGGGACGGTTTTTCCGCAAAAATGGAACATTATCTTTCGGATATGGGCGCGGCTTCGTTTTCCGGGGATAAGTTTTTTCTCCTCCTGTCAGAGTCGGGGTTTCTGCGTTTTGCCGCGGCCAGCGTTTTTATGGTCAATCACAAGTTCGAGCCTTCCCACCGGGACTATGAGGCCCATCTGAAAAAGCTGACAGCTATCCCCGAGGGCTTTTGGACGATCTGGGACGCCCTGCTGCAAAAAGAAAGGGAAATCCCCCCCACAAAGCGCTTTGAGTTCGCCCGGGTTCTAGCCCAGTCCGTTCTCTCCCTCGGCTAGAGAGTCGCTTTATTGATGATCCGCCCGAAATTGCAAAAAACCATCACGCTGCAAGCCTTCCTCATGCTTGTCTGCGCCGCCTTCCTGTCCCTTTTCTTTTCCTGCGGCGTAAAATCCGTTACTTCCTTTGCCTGGAGTTCTCCTGCCGGCAAGGCTCTTGCCTTTACTCAGACTGAAAACTTTCAGGAGGGCAGGGAGAATCTTTTCGGCCCGGGCAGAGAGATCAACAGCTACAGGCTCGGCGAAGCCCTGGCTGCGCCCGAGGGCTTTATGCTGGCAGCTGAGATCAGCGCGGTTCGAGATGACCTTGTCCTGGGATTTTCCCTGGGCGCTGAATCAAAAAAAATGGGGGAAGAGCTACGCTTTGCCGCGCCTAAGGGCAAGCTGCTTTTTTATCTCAGTCTGCCTGCCGGGCAGAGCCTCAGGGTGCTGCGGCTGAGTGTCTCGGTCTCCAGCAATGGAAACCCCGGCACGACAGGAGGGGCTGAGGACAGGGAGGGAGTCGGTGAAGAATGGGCTCGCCTTGTGAGTCTGGCGCTTTTGCCAGCCTTCCGGGGCTTCGAGGAACATGATAACGGGTATCGCATCTCCGACGGCATTTCCATTAAAAAACAGGGGCAAAGCGCAAGACTTCTGACAATTCAGAATCCCTTTGCGCCGACAGGGGACAAAGGAAACCCTGTCTTAGTCCTGCGTTACAGCGAGAGGGCTGAAGCTGACATCGTCATAGAGGCAGGGACTAGGGTGCTCGCTAGAACCATGAGCGCAAAGAGGGAGATTCGCATTCCCGCTTCTGCCTTCGATGGGGCCGAGACGCTTTCAAACATTCGCATAACAGTCCCCGACGGGGTAGGGCTCGGTTCGGCCTTCGTCGAATCGGCTTCAGGAGTATCGGCGCATCTAACCGATCCGGGAAGCCTTTTGATGGGCGGAGGTCCGGGAGAGGGTGAGGAATACCGTTGGTTCCGCTGGGATCTTCTTCCTTCGGTGATAATGTTCGATTTTAAAACCTACGATATCCAGGATGCCTACTTAAAGCGCCTGGCCTTCTTCGTGGAAAAAAAGGGCTTTGTCGGAAGGCTCGCCTCTAACCAGGAGATAGCCCCTCTGCACGGATGGAATGCCCACGATTATAAGGCCGAGGACCTGGCAAGGTTTTTCGCCCTGGCTGAAAAGCAGGGCTTTCCGCTCAATCCTGAGGAGCTCCGACTTCGGGATTTTCTCCTGGAGCAGTCCCTGATCTACAAGAAGGGGGGAGGCTACGGTTTTGCCGAGGAGGGGGTGATCATCTCGATCAGCAGAGAATCCCCGGATTACCTAAGACGGACCTTCCTGACCCATGAATTGTCCCATGGGATATTCTTCGCCGACTCTAGATACCGAAAATTCTGCACCGATTTATGGACCGGCATGCCTGCCGAGGAACAGTGGTTCTGGAAGCTCTACTTTGGCTGGATGAACTACAATACCGCTTCGTCCTATCTTATGGCCAACGAGATTCAGGCATACCTCGTTCAGCAGCCGCCCGGAAGAGCAGAGGAATACTTTACCAAAACCCTTGTCGGCCGGCTCTTGGAGAATCATCCCGAGCTGGAGGAAGAGATCGCCCTCTACATGGAGGAGTATTCGCCAAGCTTCGAGGCCAGGGCGAGGATGCTCGATGCATGGCTGCGTTCAAATTACGGCTTCGGTGCCGGTCTAGCGTATTTTTTTAGAGTTCCTCGAACCTTGTTGTAGGTGAAGCAGGGAGGGGAGCGGAAGACGTAGGGTGCATATGGAACCCTTCTCCCCTCCCTTCTGCGCTCGAGAAAGTTGCATCCATCATCAACCCGCAACCACAGCACCCTACCACGCCTATGTCCCCTGGGGCTTCTATCACACAAAGGCCTTCGGAAAAGTCCCCCGCTACCGCTGTACCTCCTGCGGCAAAACCTTCTCCCGCCAAACCTTCCGCCTCGA
>JAVEYV010000212.1:0-4510 GCA_034003305.1 Spirochaetia bacterium
ACCTACTAATAATGCAGTGATGCTCAAAGGGGAGACCTACAGCTTCAGCGGCAGCGCCGAATTCAGCCAAGGAGCGACTGAAAAAACAGCTTCATGGAAGATTGGCAGCAAGGTCGAGAGTGGCATGGATGCCAGCTATACGCCTACGGCTCGCTATACCAATAACGCGCTTCCAGCGACTTTGACGGTCACAGACAGCTTGGACCTTACAAAAACAGCGACGGTCAATCTCACGGTGCTGGATCCGGCGATAGCTATGCAGGGAGCCGCGACACGCACGGTGAGCAAGGGCGCTTCCGTTGCCCTGGCAGTGGACAGCCAGAACACGAGGGACATCCAGAGCTACGAGTGGTTCGTGGGAGGATCAAGCGTAGGCGGAGGCAGTCAGAGGAATTACGTGTTTACGGAAGCTGGAACCTATGAAATATATGTCGTGGGCACCAGCGCGCCGGATATGAACGGTCTTACAAAAACCCTAGAGTCCTCCAAGGCGAGCGTTGTGGTGTCCGGCGATGCCCCGACGGTGGTTATTACTCAGCCAACCGCGGGAGGAAGTCTACCTGTAGGCAGGCCTTTGAGTTTCCTCACAACGATAAGCAACGATAATCCCATAAAAAATATCGCATGGACAGTCAATGGCTCGGTAGTCGCCCAAGGCGCGGCAGCCGGTACCTATAGCTTTACGCCTCAGACGGCGGGCGAAAACAACATAATGGTGACGGTAACCGACAGCTTCGACAAGACCGCCAGCGCTTCTTTGCGGATTCTTGCGATCGATCCTTCGGTCAGTGTCACGAGTCCCTCCGCGAATACGGTATTCGCCCTTACCGGCACCCTCACTCCCGCAATAAGCGCGCCCAACGCGACAAGAGTGGAGTGGTTTGTCAATAGCCAGCAGATGTCCTCCTCCTCCATTGTCCTTGAGGAATTAGGGACGGGCAGCTATCAGCTGTATGCGGTCGCCTATTGGAATGCCATGGATCAGAGCGGCAATGCTGTCGAGTATAGCGAAGAATCCACCCGTGTTCCCTTTGTTGTCCGTGATCTGACGCCGCCTGTGGTGACTATCAACTTCCCGCAGGAAGGCATGATACTGAAAACAGGAGAAAGCTACCTATTCGATGCCAGCGCCACGAGCGCGTCGGCCATCGCGTCGTCCCAGTGGGATATCGACGGCGTGCGCTTAACAACCGAACGTTATACGCCACCAGTCAATTCCACAAAGAAATCGATAAAGATTAGCCGCACGGTAACCAACGCGGATGGAATTCAAGCCAAGGCATCGGTCAACGTCAGGCTTGTCACGCCCGCCATTTACCTTACCGCGCCTGCTTCCAGAGAGTTTGCTATGGGAGTGGAAATACCCGTAAGCGCCACTGCGGTGGACTCTGTTCCCTTCTGGATAGTGGACGGCAATGAGATCCCGGGGTGGAACAAGATCTTCAGTTCTCCTGGAACCCATAGGCTGAGAGCGGGCTGGAGAGCGGAGGCGGTGGACGGGAGCGGCATGCAGAGGGAGTTCACCGGCCAGTCGGATGAACTGCAGTTGACGATCTATAGCACAGTCGCGCCGGCAGTTACTGCATTTTCACCCGCTTCAACAATACTTAAAGAGGCAATGGGAAGTTCTATAAGCTTCTCCTTGGGCGTTTCCAGCGATAACGCGCTTCAACCTACGGCATGGAAGCTGCTCTCGGGTACAACAGTGCGGAGAGAAGCGACGGGTGAGATGTTTACCCATGTATTCACCGAAGCCGGTGACTTTATCGTTCGGGCCCAGGCTGCGGATTCGAGAGCCCAGTCGGTGTCCAAAGAGTGGACTATACGAGTAATAGCTCCTTCCTTGACGATTACTTCGCCGCCCGAGGGTGCTGCTCTGGGACTCAATTCCATGACAGTTCCGACCGTATCGACCCAGGATGTGAATTCCTATTCCTTTATCCTGGATGGTTCTCCTGTTCCGCCCAACTTCAATTGGAGCACTGTTGCTGTGGGATCCCATAGCCTAAGCGCCGTTGGGCAGTATGCGGTAACCAGTCAACCGGTTGCGCAGACAATTTCCAGTAATGCGGTCAACTTCACTGTCGAGAACCGGACTCCCCCTGCCATTGGCATTGAGGGCGCAAGAGATGGTGACCGAATAATCGCAGGCCAAACGTACAGCGTAATCGCCGCTAATGGCAACGCTAACCAGGCAGTGCAATATCAATGGCTTAAGAATGGTGTTCCAATAACGGCGGGGTTTGGCTCCAGTGGAGAATACCGCTTCACTCCGGCTGCAGCGGATGGAGAATTGACCCTTACCGTACGCGCCAGGCTGATTCAGGGCGATGCCGGACAGGGTACGGGAGTAACAAGCGAAAAATCGGTCAGGGTGAGAGTCATCGATCCTTATGTCAATCTTGTGCTGCCGACTAATATGGTCTTTAACAGTCAGTATCCTGCGCAAACACCCATCCCGCTCAAGGCCGACCAGCGCAATATCGACAGGGTCGAGTGGAGGGTGGACGGGCAGGTGTTCAATGGCACTTCGGTGAGTTTTGAACCGGGCAGTCATACTATTGACGTGCGCGGATTTGCCAGCGGTGTGCGACTTCCCGATGCGAGCTACGGCGAATACGAAGCCGTTGGTGCCGGGACTAGCAGCAGGGATATCATGGTAGCCTCACGTGTTTCGATAGGGAGCCTTACCTCGTCGCCCACGCTGTATACGGGCGAGGTGCTCAACCTGGCGGTAAACACTATAGGCGATTCGAACGGAGACCTGATTTCTTCCATAGCCTATCTGGTGGACGGAAAGGCTTACAGCCAAGAAAGGGCTCCTGTAACCAAGTCGGCATCGATCACAGGCCTTTCCGAAGGACGCCACACGCTCACTGTGCAGCTCACCGATGTCTTCGGCAACAAGTCCAGCGCAGAATCGGCCATCACTATCTATAAACCACTTGCGATTTCCATACTGCGGCCTGCCGATAATGCGCGAATTCTTCCCGACTCCAGCATCCTGGTGTCGGCTAACGTAACTTCTGGTCAGTATACAAGGCTTTTATGGACTATCAACGACGTGGATGTGGCGAATAGCTCCTTCCTCTCCGGATCCTTAGGCCAGTTGCTGCCGGGAAATTATAGAATAGGATTGAGGGCCACCGATCCCACGGGCAAGATTGTGGAACAGTCGGTACGCGTCGAGGTGCAGAGCGACTTCCAGTTAAGCCTCAGCGCGCCGGCGACAGGTACAACGGTTATGCTCGGCGCCAAAGTGAATTGTATGGCGGCCCTGGATAGAGTAGCCGGTTCTCAGGTGGATCTGAAAGACGCTTCCCAGTACATAGCCTGGTTGGTAGACGGCCAGGATACAGGCGCCAGGGGCTTGAGTTACAGCTTCGACGCCGCCCAGTCGGGAGAGCTGAAAATCCAGGCGAGGTACGATAAGGACGGAATGGTCCGCACCAGTGCGGAGCGTACAATTCTCGTGAAGGATATTGCCCAGCCCGCGATAGTCAAACCAGTGAACGGCGCGAATATTATTTACTCTCCTCAGGGCGTGGTTGCCCTGTCGGCCACCGGTGAACCAGGCGCCAGCTTCAGTTGGAGCATAGACGGCGCGGTAATAGCCATGGGTGCCGAAAGCACCTTTGCACCAGCCGGGCGGGAGGGGCAGGTACAGCTTAAACTTACCACCTCCTTAGGCGGCAGGACCAAAGAGGCATTGTCCACCGTGAACCTGCGCCTCAATAACCCGCCTTCGCTTACTCTTTCCGCTCCCGCGGTGCAGTATACCCAGGACGCGCTCTCTTGGAGCGTTACCAGCTTCGATTCCGAAGACCAGAACGCCAACCTGCCCGTTCAGGTTTACCTGGACGGAGTGCTGATCCCTGCCGGGACTCAGCGTATTCTCGGCCCCGGCGACGTTGGACCGCATAGCCTTTCGGCTAAGGTGACCGATTCCCAGGGCCTGGCGACGACACGGCAAGTGGCCCTTCAGGTAGAAGCCAAGGAAGTAGCCTTGCAGATTCAATCGCCCATAGCGGGCAAGCCCTACTTCCAGGGATTCGAAATTCCTCTAATGGCAAACCTGGTCAATCCGCCGGCCACTGTGGCGGGTACAGGCAGCTTTGCCTGGACGATTCAGTACCTGGACAATCCCGGGCTGGCGGAAACAAGGATTAATGGATCTGCCGCAGTTCTGCTGCCTCAAGCATTGGGCGAGCTGGCGCTTACGGTGCGCTATACCGATGCGAGCGGCAGAGAGCGGGGTAGAGCCACGGCCTCGATTAAGGTGGAACGGGAAGCCCTGCAATTAGCCATTAATTGGCCACACGGCAGTGTCGTGAACGAAGGGCAGGACTTGAATCCCACGCTTCTTGGTCTGCCCGAGGGGACAGCGGCCAACGCGGTCAGCTGGACCCTGAATGGGAGCGCCATTCCTGCCATTGGAGCCTTTAAGGCTCCCGCGGTACCGGGAGCCTATGTCCTGGCCGCGCAGGTGTCGCGAAACGGGGCTGTGGAC
>JAVEYV010000213.1:0-4505 GCA_034003305.1 Spirochaetia bacterium
AGCGGTATATAAAACTATGCGCTCAGGATTGGAGCGAATGGTGGCTGAATTATTCTCGGCAGCCGACTCGATCCCAGACATATTCGAAACCCCATATATACTCCCTTCAGGAAGGCATGGGCAGCCATACCCTAGAGCTGTCTTTGTTCTGCGTTCAACCGAACCCGGCGCACGGGAGCGCTTTATGAAAGCTCTTATGGCGAGTGGTGAGCCCTCGATCCTGGCAGGCCCTCTAGACGAGTGCGATCGGGCTTTTTATATAAATCCTTTTGGTTTTCAGAATGATGAAGAATACAGTATCGTCGCGGGTCGTATCCGCGAAGAATCATGGAGGTGGAAGGATAATGGCGCATAACGAGATGAACGAAAGGTTCCTTGCTCATCCAAAACTGAGCAAATATGATCCCTTGAAGCGGATCATCTATTTCGATGATTTTGACGAAGGAATCAATGGTTGGACTGAACTCATCGGCAACTACGAAGACAGTTTGGACAGCCTTTTGCCAGGCTACAAAGATCTTCGCCCTCCCCAGCTATCTTCCATATCGATGTGGGACTCAGGCACTGTAGGTTCTCTGGACGGCACCTACGCGCTCAAGATCGCCACAAGAGCAAAGAAAGGGCATCAGGCGGTAAGCATAAAACGCACAACGTTTCGTCATGCAGGTATGCTGCGTCTGGAGACTTATTTTACATTCAAGCCTGAAGCGAACTTGCTTAGCCTTTCTGATACCGCAGTCCGCTCAGTGGGATTTCTTTTCGATCTCCAGGATTCTCGTGAGCGCATAATGCCTCATATCCGTTATCTCAACTCTCTCGATGGCCAACGGCAATGGAAATGGCAGTATAAAAAAGATACTGTACCCTTCCACGACATAGGAAAGCGCAGTGAAACAGTTTCGCATTATCACCTTGATCCTGCTGGTTGGCTGGATATTCCCGGAGGAGAACAAAAACTCTGCTACAACGAAATCCCAACAAAGCATAACTGGCACTACCTGCGGGTGGATTTCGATCTGAAGACAATGAAATACCTGGCCTTCCAGTGCAATGACCGGGAATTCGACGTGTCCGGCTTGGACAGCATGCATATTCCAGCCATGAAAAACCTCTGGTGCATGCTCAATCTCGCCTTCTTTGCCGAAGCTGACGAAGACAGGCGCGTTTTCTTCTATCTGGACTCAGTTCTGCTTTCGGGAGATTTCTAACATGATTAATACGAGTTATAACGCCATAGTAGAAAGAAATATCGTTTGGAATGGCGCTTTCGCCACGGAGCCTTACGAGTGCGGTTGGGCGAAAGAGGCAATATTTTTCGTCCGTGCCCTTAGTATTGCTGCTCCTGCCGGCACAGTAGGTACAGTCAAGGTGCAGATATCTCCAGATGGCATTCGCTGGATTGATGAAGGCTCCAGTTTTGTCCTCCCGCAGGCCGAAGGCGATACTAGCTTCTGCAGGGTAATCCACTTCGGCAACTGGCTTCGTATTATCGGCGACACGGCTGGTGCTGAACTGAAGGTCCTCGTAACCTTATCGTTGAAAAGCTGATAAGTGAGATGATGATAGGATCTATGAAGATTTTTTGATGAAGTCAGTTGATAAGTAAAGCAATATAGAATACCGGAAGAGTCATCCTTTACGGTAAAGATCCCGACAGAAAAACTGCTTGCAGGCTTTTATACGATATTTCTCATCGAAAGATACTTACGTGTAATTAAAGCTCAATATTAGTTTTATTTGATATTTTGCCATTTGTGTGTATAGTATAGTACTATGAACACCGAACCTCTGTCCCTCCGGGCGCTCATACGGACGCCGATGCTGATAGCCTTGCCGGCATTCAGCGAGCTGGAACGAGCCAGCCCCGAGGCGGTTGCGAGATGGGATCAGCGGCAGCGGCAACTCGCGTTAGAGGATTTCGCCCATCATGCGAGGTTCATCGGTACGGCCGGGCTGTACGGGAATCCTGCGCTGCTTTCGGATTACGTCAACTGGCTCATAGTGCTTATGCGCAGGCTGAACTTTAAAACCGAATCATTAGCCAGATCCCTGGGAATCCTCGACAGGGTTTCTGAAGGAATTCTCCGGGAAGAGGATAAAGAGCTTTTTTCGAAGTACTGCGACCTCGCCGAATCCGCGCTCCTTAAATCCGATTCCGCCGAGAATGCCTATACTCACGAACCGGATATCTCCAACTTCTATACGCGCCAATATTTGAACTCGCTTCTCGACGGGAAGCGGGGCTACGCGACGGAATTGATTCATGGCCTCTCCGGCCAGGGGAAGACCCTCATTGAGTTGTACGATGATGTTTTCATACCTTCCCAGCATAGACTTGGCTACCTCTGGCATAATGGAAAAATTTCGGTGGTCCAGGAGCATTATGTCACCGCCGCCACTCAGGCGATCATCTCGGGTTTGTATACGCAGCTCTTCCAAGCGGCTCATGAAGACCGGCCCCTGATGTTCGCCGCCTGCACGGAAGGCGAACTTCATGAAATCGGAATCAGGTATATTGCGGATTATTTCCAGGCATCGGGTTGGAATACGCGCTATTTCGGTTCCAATGTTCCAGGGGAAGATTTGTTCAAAGAGATAATGAGCCAAAAGCCAGCAGTGGTGGCGCTTTCCGTGACCTTGGCGGTCAACCTTCCAACCTTGGAAGCCCTGGTCAAGAAAATCAGGCAGCAGAAAGAATACGAACCCTTTATTCTTGTCGGCGGTCATGCGTTGACCGTTTCCGGCAAGCTGTGGCAGGAGATTGGCGCCAACGGAAGTTCTCTCTATGCTAAAGAAGCGTTTACGCTCGCCCAGGAATTCGTGCAAAGGAAAACCGCATGATGGAAGGCGAAGAATCCATCCTCGAGGATTATTCCCGGCTCGTCAACGAACTTGTGGCCGCGCGGCGGGAAATGAGCCGCCTGAACGAGGCGCTGACGCAGAAAGAAGAATTCTTGAAGAGCATCCTCCAAATCGCGCCGTCGATCATCTATGCGGCGGATATCGTGGACGAAAAGTTGATTTTCACCAATCGCAGCCTATCGTCGGAGCTTGGGTTCCCGCCGGGCGATTACCAGGAAGCCTTGGGTATTCCGATTTCTCTCGTCAACTCCGAGGACAGGGAAGAACTGGAAACGCTCCGTAAGGGGCCGCTTTCGGATACGGTCCGGGAGGCTCATTTCCGTGTAAAAAACGCAAAGGGCGCCGAGCTCTGGTACAGGCTCAGAGAAAAATCGCTGATGCGCCCGGAAGCTCCAAGCCCTCGGATTGTCATCGGCTCCATAGAAGAGATAAACGCGCTCAAACTGAAAGAAGCATCGTTCAAATCTGAAAGCCGCCGCGATTTTCTTACCGGCCTTTTAAACAGGCGCGGTTTTTTGGAAGCCGCCGAAGAACGAATAATGCGATCTTTAGGGACCGCGCTCATTCTCTTTATCGATATCGATCACTTCAAGGAAATCAACGATCGCTACGGTCATGATACGGGTGACGAGGTGCTCAAGTCATTCGCTAAGATTCTTGTCGGCTCTTTACGCTCCGACGATATCGCCGCGCGTTGGGGCGGCGATGAGTTTATAGCCCTGCTTTCGACCGCCGGGCTTCAGTCTCTCGACGCGGTACGCTCTCGCCTTTTGCTGAATACCGAAACCTTCAATGATCAGGGCTCCCGGGACTGGAAGCTCGGAATTTCCATCGGGCACGCTGTGCTGGGGCAAGACGGCGTTAGCGATCTCGACGGATTGATTGCCGCCGCGGATACGCGAATGTACCAGTTGCGCCGCGAGAAGCGTCTGGAGACGAAAAAATAGCCTGCTGCCCGAAATGATCCTGGCGATCGTGAAGATCATGATACCGTGTCTTGGCTGTTACTGCGGCGAATTGCTCGACCTTCCACTTTCTCCGCATGTTCGAGGTTGTTACAGGCATGGGTCCTGGGGAGTATATACGAAAACGGAGGCTGTCCCTGGCCGCCCTGGACCTGGAAATTGTTTCGTGCATCCTCGGCCTTGGGGATTTTGCACGGAAGCCTTTCGTCCTTTTTATCGTTGAGAACGTTAGGTGAAGAATCCTAAACGTTCCTGCGCAGATGATATGCGAAAATAATCAGAAGTTACGGCTTTATAAGGCAACTATGATTTTATCCCCTTTCATCGATAATTTCGTGCCGTAAGGCTTGCTAAGTTCAACAAGGCGATCATAGATTTCCTTTGCCGTCTTTTCATCTGCTAAGTTCGGATAGCCCCGTAATTTAGGTCCAGCTGCGAATCCTATCTCCAATGGATGGAGAACAAGGCTGCACAACTTGCCATTCTCGAATTCCATAAATGGCATTATCGCCCTGAAGTTCATATAATCGCAGTTCAATCCTCTCGTGCCGTTGGCTGATCTTACAGCTATTGCCTGCTCTGCGGTGTATTCGGTTGGAATATTATATTTCTCGTAGTAATCTTCCGGCATATAATGGGAAGCGTCACTCTGAAAAACAAAATTTGCGATAGAGTAAA
>JAVEYV010000214.1:0-4445 GCA_034003305.1 Spirochaetia bacterium
CAAGGAGATGTTCTCCTTTCAAGGTGCTGGTCGCGAATCGGTCACAAAGGCTATACTTATCTCTCATTTTTATGACAGCCGTGACGGCGATATACCGCTCCGGCGGCAAGGGATACGCGTGAAAACCTTTATTAGCCACAGCAGGGAAGAAACAATAGCCCTGGGTGAACGAATCGGCGCCGCGGCGCCCTCAGGCGCTGTCATCGCCTTTAAAGGCGGCCTGGGGGCGGGCAAAACCACACTCTCTAAGGGCATAGCCCGAGGACTGGGCATCGAAGAGGAAATCTGTTCCCCTACCTATACAATAATCTCCGAATATCCCGGACGCCTTCTGCTGCGCCATATGGATGCCTATAGGCTGCGGGGAGACGCGGACTTCGAAGAAATCGGCGGGGTGGAGCTCCTTGGCGTTCCTGGCAGCCTGTGTCTGATTGAATGGAGCGAAAAACTGCCGGAAAGCATCGATGCGGACGCAGCGGTTATCGAAATCGAGATGAGCCCGAACGGCGATCGGCGTTTTACCCTCATCGGCGGCTGGATGGAGGTCCTGATCCCATGAACATCCTCGTATTCGACTGCTCCTCGGAGCTTTTAGCGGTAGGCCTGGCGAGAAAAGACGGCCGCCTTTTCAGCCTTGCAGAAAAGGGCTTCCGTCATACGGAACTCCTTCTTCCATGCATAGGCCGCTGCCTGGAACAAGCCGCTCTCCCGGCGGCTTCGCTGGATCTTATCGCCTGCACCGGCGGGCCGGGATCTTTTACGGGCTTGAGGATCGGAATATCCACAGCCAAGGGGCTTGCCCTCGCCCTGGGCAAGCCCTGGGTTTCCCTGCCCACCCTGGACTGCATCGCCTTCAGCCTTACAGGAGCGCTAGAGCCTTACAGCAGCGCCTCCCCGGACCGAAGCAGAACGGTAGTCCCCGTTTTGGACGCTCGTAAAAAGCGGCTCTACGCAGCTGTCTATCGGCAGGGCAGAAGGGAGAGCGAGTATCTTGATATTTCCATCGAGGGCCTGCTCGCCCTGGTGGATGCCGACGAAGAGCTCTGTTTTGTCGGCCAGGGAGCGGACTTCTTTACCGATTATACGCTGGAACGGTCGGGATTCAGCATCGAGGCGCTGGAGCCGGAGCGTCTTGCCGCCGCGATGGCCTTGCTCGCCCTCAAGCAGTACCGCGAACAGGGACCGGCGGTTGAGGATGAGGCCCCCCTCTATATCCGGGAGCCCGAGATCGGCTAGAGCGCTTTATAGTATATGCGCCGCCGCTTGTGCTGACGCTTCGGGTAATCCTTCCACATGCCCTGCACGGCCAGATTCGTCTCCAGCTCAGGATTAGTCTCGGACTCTTTGATGCCGTTCTCTATAGCGCTCTTGTTCAGGGCCGTCATGAGAAGGGCTACCGCGCCCCGGGCAAGGTACTCCTTGCGCACCGCCACGAGCATCATGTCGATGCTCGTGGGATTGCGCAGGGCCGCTAGAAGACGAGCCCAGCCGAAGGGAAGGAGCCTTCCCCTGGATTTATACAGGGCATCTGAAAGCGAAGGAATCGTGATGGCGAAACCCGCCAGCCGCCCCTGGGAATCCACCATGATCTTGGTAAAGCGGGGATCGACAAAATTGAGGTACTGGTTGATATAGGCCTGGACCTGCTTTGGGCTTAAGGGTGTGGTCCCGTAGAGACCGGCATAGGCTTCGTCGATAAGTTCGAATACCTGGGCTCCGAATTTTTTAATCAGCTCCCGCCTGGTTTTCCACTCGTAGATCCTCACCCCCGCCCGTTTGGAGAGCAGTTCGTTTACCCGTACTACCTTTTCGGGGATGGAATCCGGTGTCGTTACCCTGTACTCCACCCAGTCAACTTCCTTGGCGTAGCCCAGTCGTTCCATAAAAACAGGGTAGTAGGGATGGTTGTAGATAGTGGCGAAGGTAGCCTGCTCGCCGAAACCCTCCACCAGCATTCCTTCCCTGTCCAGATCGGTAAAGCCCCAGGGGCCGTGAAGCCCTTCCATGCCTTTGGACTTCGCCCAGTTCTCCACCGTTTTCACCAAGGCCGAGGCGACTTCGAAATCTTCGACAAAGTCGATCCAGCCGAAACGGGCTAGTCTTTTCCCCCATTTTTCCACAAAACGATGATTGATGATCCCGGCGATCCTGCCGACCATCCTGCCCTCTTTCCAGGCTGTCCAGCACTGGGCTTCGCAGAATTCGAAGGCGGGATTCTTCGCGGGGTTCAGGGTGTTCATGTCGTCGAAGAGGAAGGACGGCACCCAATTCGGCTCATCGGCGTAGATGGTTTCGGGAAAGGCTACGAACTTTCTCAGCTCCGCCTTAGTATGTGCTTCACGAATCTCCACGCTCATGCTTCCCCCTTGACGCCGGTATTTGTGGCTTTTCAGGCTTTATTGTCGGAATCGGCGAGCGCCTTGTTCCATTCGATTTGAAAATGTTCGTAGGCGGCTATCGTGGCGGAGGAGACAATATCTCCCAGCTCTCCCCTGCCGAGCCAGTCGTTTCCATCCAGGACATACAGATGGTTGAGTGCCGATTTTAAATCGTCCAAGGAGAAGCTTGGGTCGATGCGACGTCTGTTCTGCAATCCCCGCAGGGTGCTTTCAAAGACCTCTTCCCTTTTCTTTTCCCGCCAATCCGTGGATGACATTCACGCTCCGCCTGCTACCGAGTTGGAATCAGGCCGAGTATACCGGCCCTCCTGTCTAGTGTAAAGACGAACTGCCAGCCCTTGACGAAGACAAGGGCTAACAGGTATAAATCAACGTCCTTGGCGAGGTAGCTCAGTTGGCAGAGCAAGCGGCTCATATCCGCTGGGTCGTGGGTTCAATCCCCTCCCTCGCTATCCTAAGGCCGTCCACTTTTGTGGGCGGCTTTTTTTGTCTATACTCTTCTCCATGGAATCGAATACCAAGACTCGCAAACCTGACTGGATACGGGTACGGTTGCCGGCGGGCAATGAATGGGAGAGGGTGGACCATATCCTGGCACGGCATGGGCTGCATACTGTCTGCGACGAAGCGCGCTGCCCCAATAAGGGCGAATGCTGGGGCTGCGGTACGGCTACCTTTATGATCATGGGCGACATCTGTACCAGGGGCTGCCGCTTCTGTGCGGTACGAGCAGGAGCCGCGGGCCAGCCGCTGCGCCCCGATGAGCCTGAAGCCCTTGCGTCGGCCATACAGGAGATGGGCCTGTCCTATGCGGTCATAACCTCGGTGGACAGGGACGACCTGGACGATCGGGGCGCCGGACACTTCGCAGCCTGCATTCAGGCGATCCGAGCCAAAAATCCTGGGGTAAAGATCGAGGTGCTCACCCCCGACTACATCGACGATGAAATGAAGCGTATCGCCGCCGCCAAACCCGATGTGCTGGCTCACAACGTGGAAACAGTGCCCCGCCTCCAGGCTGTGAGGGACGCCAGGGCGAGCTTTGAAAAAAGCCTGAAAACACTCATCCAGGCCCGGGAATTCGGGATAGGCATCACTAAATCCTCAATCCTCCTGGGGCTGGGCGAAACCAGGGATGAATTGCTGCAGACCTACGCCGAGCTGCGAAGCGCCGGGGTGGACATTCTCGTCATGGGCCAATACCTGCAGCCCACGTCAAAGGAAATCCCCGTGGCGGAGTACATTCATCCCGATGCCTTTGCCCTCTACGCCCAGGACGCCAAGGCAGCGGGTTTTTCCACCGTCGTGGCCTCTCCCTTCGCCCGGACCAGTTACCATGCCTTCGACGCGTGGAAGGCCGGCAAGGCCCAGGGAGAGGAAACCTCCAAGGAGCCCAGACCATGACGCTGCGCTGTCAGGGCAAGCCAGCGGGCTGCAAGCTGCTGCGCATCGAAGCTGAAATCGATATGGTGTCGACCGCCGCTCCCCTGATCCGATCGATTCTCATTAGGGGAGATTTTTTCGCCATTCCCGAAGAGGTCTTCGAGGCCCTCGAATTCTCTCTGGTCGATATACCCCTCGAAGGTTTCGCGGCCTGCTTCGATGCGAAGGCCGGGGAACTGGGATTACAGATGGCGGGAATTCACGGTGAAGGTGTGGAATCTGTCATAAGGAGCGCTTTGAATGGCGTATGAGCTGCGGTTGCTGGAAACAGGGATAGACAAGGCTTACTTCAACATGGGTCTGGACGAGGCGATTCTGGAATCCGTTTCCAGGAACGAGGCCCTTCCCACCCTGCGGCTCTACGGATGGCAGCCCAAGGCAATTTCCCTGGGATATTTTCAGGGAGCCCGGCAGGAGCTGGACCTGGATGCCTGCAAACGCTCAGGCGTGGACGTCGTCCGGCGAATCACAGGGGGCGGAGCCGTGCTGCACGACAAGGAACTCACCTATTCTCTTGTCATCCCCGAATCGCATCCTCTGGCCAGAGCATCCATCGTCGAATCATACCAGGTGCTCTGCTCGGCCCTGGTACGGGGCATGGGC
>JAVEYV010000215.1:0-4445 GCA_034003305.1 Spirochaetia bacterium
ACCCACAAACTTCGTGGGGTTCTTCATGCTGGGTTCGTTCTTATCCACTACTACTTGGGAAACAATGGTGATCACCTGTTTGGTAATGCCATGTTCCAGCAATTTGTTTTGCAGGCTTTGTTCGATCATGTACCCCATCGTGCCTTCTGTGGCAGCGTTTAAAACACCAAGGGGTAGAGCGGCCATGCCTTCTTTTTCACCGGCTTCCTGCTGACGCAGCAGATTGCCTACCTGGGGGCCGTTTCCGTGAGTAATGCTAAGCTGATAACCACGGCTGATCAGCTCTACGATGCCGTCCAGAGAATCCCTCGTATTGGCAAATTGCTCTGTGATGGTCCCTTTTTGACCGGCTTTGATGATGGCATTCCCACCCAAAGCCAGAACTGCAGTCTTCTTCATTCTACATCCTCTGATTTTCTCTATAAAGCTAAAGCCGGGGGTGGTGTCACCCCCGGTATCTTATTGATAGCTATATGTTTAGTTTATTTTTTCTTGGGAGCTGCTTTCTTAGGAGCAGGCTTCTTGGGTTCGGCTTTCTTGGCAGCTTTCTTGGTGGCAAAGCCTTCCAGCACTTCAGCAATGGTGGGAACGCCGATCTCTTGCAGTTCGTATTGAACCTGGCAAGCGGGCTTCTTGATCTTCACGATGCGGCGAAGGTCGATAGGAGTGGCAATAACCACAGCGTCGCATTCGGTATCGTTGATGGTCTTTTCCAGGTCTTTAATCTGCTTGGCGCTGTAACCCATGGCAGGAAGAAGGATTCCGATATCCGGATACTTTCTGAAGGTATCGGCGATCTCGCCAACTGCCCATTCGCGGGGATCCACGAGGTCGTTGCAACCGTATTTCTCAGCGGCGACCACACCGGCTCCGAAGGTCATCTCACCGTGGGTGAGGGTAGGACCGTCTTCCACCACGAGCACATCTTTGCCAAAGATCAGTTCGGGCTTGTCCACAAAGAGCGGAGAAGCGGCTTCGATGATCTTGGCAGTGGGGTTGATGGCGCGGACATTGGCGCGCACTTCATTGATGTCGTCGAGATCGGCGCTGTCGATCTTGTTGATCACGACTACGTCTGCCATGTGAACGTTAGTTTCGCCAGGATAGTAGGTGATTTCGTCGCCGGGGCGATGAGGATCGACCACAACGATGCGAACCATTTCATCGGAGCAGTAGAAGGGAATATCGTTGTTTCCGCCGTCCCAAATGATGACGTCGGCTTCTTTCTCGGCTACGCGAACGATAGCTTCATAATCCACACCAGCATAAATCACGCTGCCCATGGCAATGTGGGGCTCATATTCTTCCATCTCTTCGATGGTGCATTTGTGTTTCTTGAGATCGGCAAGCTCGGCATAACGCTGCACTTTCTGAGCTACAAGGTCTCCATAAGGCATGGGGTGGCGGATGGAAACCACTTTCAGACCGCGGGCTTTGAGGGCTTTTACTACCGCACGGGTGGTCTGGGATTTGCCACAACCGGTACGGGCAGCGCAAATGGTAACCAGGGGCTTGGTGGTCTTCACTGTGGTGTTATCGGCACCCATCAGCATGAAATCGGCGCCAGTGGCATTTACCAAAGCGGCTTTATGCATCACCACTTCGTAGGGAAGGTCACTGTAAGCCAGCACCACGAGATCAACGTTGTTTTTCTTGATCAGGTTTTTCAGTTCGCTTTCGGGTTTGATCTCGATACCCTTCGGATAGAGCTTTCCAGCCAGTGCGGCGGGGTATTTCTTGTCGTCAATACCAGGGATCTGGGTAGCGGTAAATGCTACTACTTCATAATCTTTGTTGTCGCGGAAGAAGACGTTGAAATTGTGGAAGTCACGTCCTGCTGCGCCCATAATGATAACTTTACGTTTCATTGGGAATCTCCTTTATTTACTTTGATTTATATCATTTGTTTCAAGCTTTCAGATGGCAGTATCCAGTCAAGTAAAATCTACTACAACATGGATTCAAGACTCGACGAGACTGTTCAAATGCCTAAGGTCAATATACTTCTTTACACGTGCTCTTTAGAAAAGCAGACCTGTGTAACTCTGATGTGCTTAAATATCTGGTAAACATCACCGACTTGGTATCTGATGGACGTCGCTGCTCTGCATGTGGCCGGATGTTGCATTCAGAGTCTTTGCTGGTTTTCTGGCCACTTACCACCCACTTCCAATCCTCTCACGTGGGACGCAGGAGGAGTGGAAGTGGGTGGAAACGGCAGAGAAAGCCAGGGATGGGCCAGAGATAAGCAGGGATTACCCCCAAACTGGATTGATGTCTTTTGCACTTAGGATTCGTTACATTGTTCAGACAAATTGGTGATATCCTGATTCCTGACATAGATCTTGACATTCTGCGCTTCCTGTAAACAATTGTTCATATGCTCACACAGGATATCAAAGAAGGAGAGATGATGACGCAAGTAGTGCCAAGCTATCCGATTACGCCCAAAGAAGATGTTACTGAAGACCACTTTGGAATCAGGATCGAAGATCCCTACCGCAAGCTGGAGAATGACAGATCTGAGGCAACCGTTGCCTGGCTAAAAGAGCAACAGGCCGTCACGGATGATTTTCTAAGCCGGTATCCTCATCGCAAAGCTATGTTGGAGCGTCTAAAGGAACTGATCGATTACCCCAAACAAAGCGTCCCTTTCAAGATGGGGGATTGGTATTATTACAGCAGAAATGACGGACTCCAGAATCAGTGGGTGCTCTATCGTAAAGCCTCTTTAGACGGGGTGGAAGAAGTATTCCTGGATCCAAACACGCTTTCTGAAGATGGCACCACCAGGGCTTCATGGTGCGGGTATTCAAAGGATTATCGTTACTTTTCCTTTATGGTTTCACCTTCCGGCGCAGATGCCGGCGAGATTTGGACATTGGATAGCAGAACCAAGGCATTTTTACCGGATAAGATCACCAATGTACGCCATTCTGGTGCGTCCTGGTGGAAGGATGGATTCTTCTACTCCCGTTATGATAATAAGCAGGACTATCAGAGCCAGGATGCCAACATGAAGATCTATTATCATACACTCGGCGAGGGCACAGCTCAAGATAGACTGATCTATCAAGATCCCGATAATCCCCTGCGCTTTCACCACATCTGGGTATCGGACGACGAAAAGACGATGTTCCTTCACAGTTCCGAGGGTACTCGGGGCACGCGAATCTTGTATCGGGCTGTGGATGGTGATACAGAGTGGAAGACGCTGTTCGAAGGTTTCGAATACGACGCGTATCTGTTTGATTCCTACGATGAAGGTTTTGTATATCTATTCACGAACAAGAACGCGCCAAATTTCCGCTTACTGAAGGTAGATCTTGCCAATCCGCAGGAAGAACACTGGCAGGAGATCATTCCCGAACGGGACTATGTTCTAGATAGCGCTCAAATAGCCGGAGGCAAACTGCTGGCGATCTTTACTAAAGATGTAAGCTCCCAGATCGAGGTCTTTGATACTGCAGGTAACTTTCTGTATCCCATCCCGATGCCTTACCAGGGAGCGGCATATCTGCATGTGCTGAAGAAAGAAGAAGATGAAGCGTATTTTGGCTTTGATTCCTTCATCCATCCCCATGAATACTATCATTATGATATCAAAGATAATAAACTCACTTACTTCCACAGCGATCCCATAAAGGCAGATGTAAGCAAGATCGTGAGCGAACAGGTCTTTTATCCTTCTCTGGATGGTACCATGATCCCGCTTACCATCATTTATCGGGAGGGGATGCTAAGAAACGGTCTCAATCCCTGCCTGCTCTATGGATATGGTGGTTTCAGTATCTCGCTGATGCCTTCATTCAGCGATACCCGGGTAGCCTTGCTGGAAAAAGGATTCATCTATGCCATTGCCAATCTGCGTGGGGGTAATGAATATGGCGAAGCCTGGCACGAAGCAGGTATGAAACTGCAAAAGCAGAATGTCTTTGACGATTTCATTGCGGCAGCCGAGTATCTGATCCGGGAAGGATATACCTCCTCCCAAAAGCTTGCCATCAATGGCGGCTCAAATGGGGGACTGCTGGTGGGAGCCTGCCTTACGCAGCGTCCTGATCTGTATAAAGTGGCTGTGCCTCAGATGGGAGTACTGGATATGCTGCGTTACCACAAGTTTACTTGCGGTTGGGGATGGATGAAGGAATATGGCAATCCCGAAGAAGCAGAGCACTTCAAGAACCTGCTGGCATACTCTCCGCTACACAACATCAAAGCTGGGCAGAAGTATCCTGCCACCATGATCACTACCGCTGATCACGATGATAGAGTGATACCGGGACACTCCTTCAAATTCGCCGCAACCCTGCAGGAAAAAGCCGATCCGGGCAATCCAGTACTGCTTTACACTCAGTTTCAATCATCTCACGGCCCCAGCAGCACCACCAAGAGCCTGGAATTGATAGCCGATGTATATAGCTTCATCTGCATGACTATGGGAG
>JAVEYV010000216.1:0-4439 GCA_034003305.1 Spirochaetia bacterium
CAATTGAAAAAGTTGAACTTTCCACTGCATCGCTTGCTCCGAACTCAATTCTTTGAATATTTCCTCTACACAATTTTGATAGCGTCACAGGCTTCGTCTAGAGTGTATTCTCTTGCGCACTTTGATGCGTCATCCGGATTTTCCCGCCCGTAGGAAGAATCGTAAAGCAAAGAAAGAATCTTATTAGCTAAATCGTGGTCGCTGTTTTTAGCGAGAAAACCAAGCTCATGACTATAACTTGAATACCTTTTCGTTCTCTATACGCACTAATTTGACTGAATTTCGCGTGTCCACCACGAGGTTGGCAACCTCGACGATGTGTTGAACATCAAAACAGGAATGATTAGTGGTAAACACGACACAATCGACCGATTTTATCAGATCGTCGCTGAGCTTTATTCCCTTCCAGTGACGGCCGTGCGCATCGACCGCTTCGGGCACATAGGGATCGTGATAAGACACTATTGCACCCTTACGTGCCACAAGCTCCATTACGAGCAGGGCGGGACTTTCTCTAGCGTCGTCTATGTCGGGTTTATACGATACGCCAAGGAAGAGGATTTTCGACCCGTTCATGGCTTTTTTTCTGCGATTGAGAGCGTAGGCAATTTTGTTCATTATCCGATACGGCATTAAATTATTTATTCGCCCTGCGGCATCTATCATTGTAAGGTCGAAATTAAAACCTTTGGCTATGTACTCGAGGTAGAAGGGGTCGAGGGGGATGCAGTGGCCACCTATTCCTGGACCAGGGTAAAAAGCTTGAAAGCCGTAGGGTTTGGATTTCGCGGCTTCTATGACCTCCCATATGTCGATGCTCATTTTACCCGATAACAAGGCCAATTCATTTATCAATGAAATATTGACGAGTCTGTAAGTATTTTCCAGGATCTTGACCATTTCCGCCGCTCGGGGAGAACTAACCGGGTAAAGGTGTTCGATCGCGATGCCGTATAACGCCATGGCGATCGCTTTAGATTCTTCTCCCAAGGCGCCCACAACCTTTGGCGTGTTCGCGGTCTTATAGATTTTATTGCCGGGATCCACCCGCTCGGGAGAAAAGCAAAGCCAGAAATCGACCCCTTCTTTCAATCCCGACTCGCGCTCGATGATCGGTTTTAAGAAGTCTTCAGTGGTGGTCGGGTAGGTAGTGCTTTCCAGGCTTATGAAGGTCCCGGGTTTCATGTGCTTGCCAATATCCATACACGCTGTTTCTATAAACCGCATGTCGGGCTTTTTAAAACGATCAAGAGGCGTCGGGACGCATACGATTATTGCGGTCGTTTCCGACAGGCGGCTAAAATCGACGGTGGCGCTCAGGGATATGTCGGCCATCGCGGCACGAAAATCCTCATCGGGAATATCCGAAATATAGTTATGCCCTTTGTTGATCTTATCAACCTTTTCGGCGTTTTTATCGAAACCAAGCACTCGTATACCCTTGCGGGCGAAGGCGACCGCGAGAGGAAGACCGACATATCCTAATCCCACAATACCGAGGATAAGGTCTCTGCGAACGATCTTATCCATTATGATCTTGAATTTATCCATTGAGGTACCTTAATTGAGTTGCCTTATTGGAGGCGATTTTCTCCGGTCGACGATAAGCCCTTTCCCGTTTTCGCGTAGTGCGATCCGCAGGCCTTGCAGAGCAAGTGGTCGTCGAGCACATTCCCGCATCGGCATACCCAGCCTTGCTGGCGCGCCGGGCAACCGTAAACCAAGGCATACGCGGGAACATCCTTCGTGACGACGCTGCCGGCGCCGATTAGGCAATACTCGCCCAAAGAGACGCCGCAGACGATTGTCGCGTTCGCGCCGATCGAAGCGCCGCGGCGGACTATCGTTGTGCGATACTCATTCTTGCGCTCGACGAATGCCCTTGGATTGATGACGTTGGTAAAAACGCATGAAGGTCCGCAGAAAACCTCGTCTTCTATGATGACATCGTCGTAAACCGAAACGTTATTCTGTATTTTCACACTGTCACCGATTATCGCCCGGCTCCCCACGTTTACATTCTGACCCAAGGAGCAGTTTGCGCCGATCTTTGCCCCGGCCATCACGTGGCAAAAATGCCAAACTTTGGTTCCGGGACCCACGAGGGCGCCCTCGTCGACATACGACGATTCATGACGTTTCCATGCTCCCCCGTCTACGGCTGGCATCTGGATCATTTGGCCGTTCTGCATCAATTATTCCTTTTCCCCATGAATGCCTTTATCCGATCGCACACCTCATCCACCTCGTCATCGCCAAGCTCGGGAAAAATCGGCAATGCGAGAATACGTTTTGAAACAGCCTCGGCAACGGGGAAGTCTCCTTCCTTATGGCCTAAATAGGCAAAACATTTCTGTAAATGAAGCGGTTTAGGGTAATAGATGGAGCAACCGATCCCATTTTCTCTCAAATATTCCGAAAGCTTGTCCCTTTCTTCGACAAGTATATTATAAACGTAGTAAACAGGCTTGTTTCCAACAGCCACCTTCGGCAACCGAACTCCCGGCAATCCTTTCAACCTGGCGTCGTAATGCGCAGCGTGCCTTGCCCGCGCGGCGATAGCCGCGTCCGCGGCGCGAAGCTTTACCCGCAGAATCGCCGCTTGGATCGTGTCGAGACGCGAGTTGTACCCGATATAATCGTGCTGATACTTTGTCTGGCTTCCGTGTACCCTATAGCTTTTTAATTTTTTATAAAGCTCTTCGTCATTGGTAACCGCTAATCCCGCGTCTCCGTATGCTCCGAGAGTCTTTGTCGGGAAAAATGAAAATATTCCAATATCGCCCAACGTTCCTGCCTGATGCCAGCAACCGTCGACGCGACTCTCCATCCCCCAGGCTTCCGCCGCATCTTCGAGCACGGCGAGCCGGTGTTTCTTCGCCAGGTCCATCACCGCCTGCATCGGCGTAACCTGCTGGAATAGATGCACCGGAACTATGCCCTTCGTGCGCTCTGTAAGCTTTTCCCCTGCCTTGGTTATGTCCATGTTGAGGGTTTCTTCGTCCATATCGATAAAGACTGGCTTGCCGCCAAGTCGGGCTATGCAGGAGGCGGAGGCAAAAAAGGTAAATGTTGGCGTAAGCACTTCTGTGCCCGCCTTAAAGCCAAGGATATCCGCCGCGAGCACGAGCGCGTCGGAGCCCGACGCGAGCCCTACGGTATATTTTACTCCGAGCCACGAAGCCGCTTCCCCTTCGAATTCGGCGACTTCTTTTCCCAAGATAAAATCGCCTCTCTCCATTACGGCGCCAATAGCACGGTCGAACTCATTCTTTCTGGCCGCGTATTCGCGGGTCGCTGTATAGAAGGGCACTCCCATGTTAGCTCCTCAATCCGGGAAGCGTGTATGATTCGGCCATTTCTGCCGTGGAATAATGACAAGGTAGGTCAACCGGCAGCCCGGTTTTTTGTGCTTTATAAATCGCCAGGATTATCTCGAGGGCTTTACGTCCCCTTTCTCCTGAAACGAGCAGTTCGGAGCCTGTCTCTATTGAGTCGAGGACATCGGCGAACAGGTCGCCATGCCCGTAGCCATATACCGAGGGGGGATCTTTTACACTGAGATCAAGCGCTTTGTCTTCGGTATCTCCGTACTCTTCCGCGTCGGCGAATCGCCAGGTCTCTAGTTTGTTGGTCGCCAGACCGCCAATAACCACAGTGCCCTTCGTCCCGAACAAGGATAGTGTTTCGTTCAGGTTTGTAGGATGTACGCAAGCCGTACCCTCGATGACCCCTACGGCGCCTGAAGCGAACTCGACGATCGCGGCGCCGTAGTCTTCGGCCTCGATAGGCCGCACGAAACGCCGCGTGACAGCCTGTACTCTAACAGCGTTCTCACCCATCATCCACTGTAGCAGATCGATGCCGTGGGTGCACTGGTTCATGAGTGTACCGCCATCCAGCGCCCAGGTGCCCCGCCAAGGAGCTTGAGCGTAATAGTTATCGTTGCGGTTCCACCGTACCTGGATCATGCCGTGGAGCAGTTCTCCGAATCGACCTGCCTCAAGCGCCTTACGCGCCTTCTGTACTGGTGCGTTGAATCTATTCTGAAAACATAGAGCGAGCTTTCGTCCATTTTCTTTAGCGGCTTCGATCATCGCGTCGGCTTCTATCGTGGACAAAGCTATGGGTTTTTCGCATATGACATGGGCGCCGGCGCTCAGGCAGTCAATCGCTATACGTGGGTGATACCCTGACTCGGTAGCGATCGTTACGATGTCGGGCTTAAGCTCTTCGAGCATCCGCCGATAGTCGGCGTAGACTTTAGGCGCGGCGGCGTTCGATACGGAGGCTATCGCCCGAACGCCAACCATGGCCTCAAGGTATTCTCTTGACTTGGTCTGGGCTCGATCGAGCAAGGGATCGCAGACAGCGACCAACTGCATTCTCGCCGCGTTGCGCGCGAAGGCTTCGATATGTTTATGGCTTATTCTGCCGCA
>JAVEYV010000217.1:0-4401 GCA_034003305.1 Spirochaetia bacterium
TTTCTGAGCGCGTCCACATCGAATCCGGCCTTCTTGGCTGCGTCGGCCACAGCGTTCTTAATGCCGTTGCTCGCCACAGTTGCACCTGCAACAGCGTCGATCTTGAGACTCTGGGTCTCGACGATGCGCGCCGGCAAGCGTTCCAGGGCTACCTTCGCGATGTTCGGTGTTTCTTTCGAAGAAAGAATTCCGACCGATGCTATCCTGGCATCGGCTACCGTTACCTGGACCGTGATCGGCCCTTGCATGCCGCGGGCGGTACCTTCATAAGTGCCGTTTACCGGGGCCGAGACCTTCGCTGCGTTTGATGTACATCCTGCGATGAGGAGTGCCATTGCCACTGCTGCGAAACTCTTTACTGACAGCTTTCTCATACAACCTCCGTGAGTATGTATAAATAATTATTGAATACTCGCGGGATTGTATCTGGCCCATCCTGGGGCTGTCAATTCACAGGAGAAAAAAAAACGAAAATCATGCTTTTAAAAGCGTATAACGAATCGATAAGGAATATGGCCGCCGCAACGTTAATAACCGTATTGCTGACAATTGTTTACGTTTAACAGCTTGTTGACAGTGACTCAAAAAAGATGTTGAATTTGAGTGTCAAAAAGTTGGAGTAGACTGGAGAGTATATGGCTTTCTTAAGCCTTGAAAAAGGAAGTATTGTTTCAGCTGATAGATCAAAACTTGAACTGAAACGATCATCAATAGTCATTTTTACCGCAGTAACTTTAGTATTGTGCGGTCTTTATTTGCATTTATCCTGGAATCGCTATGAGGACATAGTATCCTCAGAAGCGGTCATGCTGGCAGAATCCTTGGAGTCGCTGTTACATCCCGAGCATATTGTAGAATTGTCCGGTACCGACCAAGACCTGGATAAGCCAGAATACATCACAATAAAGCATACTTTGATGCGGTTGCTAGAGAATGAAAATCCGGTTCGTTTTGCTTATTTAATGGCTGAACGGGACGGGAAGATAATTTTTCTTTTGGATTCAGAACCTCCGGATTCTCCAGATTATTCGCCACCCGGACAGATCTATGAAGAAGCTGACGATTTGAGCTGGGAGCCCTTTAAAAGCGGCAAAACCGTATTGACCGCAGCGTCTACCGATCGCTGGGGAACTTGGATCAGCGTGCTGGTGCCTGTCAAGGATCAGGCTAGCGAAAATGTAATCGCTGTTTTTGGAATCGATTATTCCGCACAGGATTGGAACTTGAGACTGTGGCGACGGATGGTTCCCGACTTTATCATAGTTCTGTTCTTCCTGCTGATTGTCTTTGCTCTTCTTCGCGTATTGAATCAGCGTTCCTTTCTTAAAAAGCTCAGCGAAAAACTGGCATTGGAAGAGGCTTTATACCACAGCATATTCGATCAGGCCCCAATAGGGATTGCGGTATTGCGCGACAAGAGCTTTGTGTTTCACCCCGAGCTTGAAAACATGAACATCAACCCGAAGTTTGAACAAATTCTGGCCAGGAAGAGCAGCGATTTTGAAAATATAAAATGGACTGATATAACCTACCCCGACGATCTGCAGGCGGATCTGGACCAGTTTGTCAAGTTTCAGAGGGGTGAAATCAAAGGGTATTCAATTGAGAAACGCTTTCTGAAACCAGACGGATCCAGTGTATGGACAAATATGAGAATATCGCCTCTTTCAGGTATTCCTCACATGAACGATATGCATCTGTGCCTGATTGAAGACATATCAGCTCATAAACAAGTCGAGCTGACGCTGAAGGAAAGCGAGCGAAGTAAGTCGGTTCTGCTTTCCCACCTGCCGGGCATGGCGTATCGCTGTAAAAACGACCGTGAGTGGACAATGCAGTACGTCTCGGACGGTTGTTTAAACTTGACCGGCTATCAAGCGAAAAGTCTTTTGAGTAATAAAGACATTTCTTACAATGAAATAATTACCCCCAAGTATCGCGAGCCGCTGCGGAAGGAATGGGAAGTAGTATTAGCCCAAAAACGTCTCTTCAGGTATGAATACGAGATAGAAACCGCCGATGGAAACCACAAGTGGGTGCTGGAAATGGGGCAGGGAATTTTCAACGAGCATGGGGAAGTTGATGCGTTGGAGGGGATTGTTCTTGACATATCCGATAAAAAGAAAGTGGAGGATCAGCTAAAATATTTTAGCGAGCATGATGTGTGGACAGGCTTGTACAATCGCAGGCGTCTTTATGATGTATTCAGGGCTGATCAGGAATCGGGCAATGCAAGAAACGCTGCATTGGTTGGAGTTAGTCTAAGTTCGATTCATCTATTAAGCCTCCGGTACGGATTTCAGTATACCCAGGAGTTGATTAAAAGCGCTGCTGCCGCACTGCATCAACAGTGCAGCGATAATTATCAATTGTTCTATACCTACGAAAATCGCTTTACCTTCTATGTAAGATCGTATAACGACAAGAAGGAGCTATTAACCTTCTGTGAAACAATTGCTACTTCCCTGGAGTTTATACTCTCTGCGGAGAGAATCGGCGCAAGTATCAGCGTAATGGAAATAGGGGTATCAAAAAACCTGGATATCGAACAGCTCTTGAAAAATATTCTAGTGGCTTCTGATAAGGGATTAGATACTACTGGGAGCGATATCGGCATCTCGTTTTTCAATGATGAAATTCACAAGCAAATTCTCCGAGAAGAAAAAATCAGCCGAGAGCTAATTCAAATTGCTGCGGGCAATAATGTCGAAAGACTGTTTATGCAGTATCAGCCCATTCTAGACCTCAAATCCAAAAGAATCGCTGGCTTTGAAGCTCTCGTAAGGCTGAACAGCAAAACCATGGGTCTTATCGCACCTGCAGAATTTATAACCATAGCCGAAAAAACAAAACTTATTATACCCTTAGGAAATTTAATAATACTCCAGGTATTAAATTTCCTTAATAGGCTTAAAGAGGAGGGCTATAATTCGACCTCAATAGCCATAAACATATCGGTTATCCAGCTGCTTAGAGATGATTTTATAAAAAACCTTCTGCAGATGACCAATGAAAAACACATAAACACGAATTCCGTTATTCTTGAGATTACCGAGTCGGTATTTGCATCGAGCTTTATAGAAGTTAATAAAATTCTGGCTAAATTAAAGGAGCTTGGATTTTTAATTGCAATTGACGATTTCGGAACCGAATACTCCTCATTATCGCGGGAGAGAGAGTTGAACATTAACTGTATTAAAATTGATAAATATTTCGTGGATAAACTTTTGGAAGTAGACCCTGAACGTTCGATCACTAGTGACATTATTTCTATGGGTCACAAGCTGGGACACTTCGTTATTGCTGAAGGCGTTGAAACCGAGATGCAGCTGCAGTATTTAAAAGACCATGGCTGCGATAAAGTCCAGGGCTACCTCATCGGCAAACCGCTGGACGAAGATGCGGCGTTAGCGCTGATACGACAAATCGCCTATACTAATACCGATGGTTTACGATAAAAGTCTAGTTTAGCTGATGTCCAGCCTGAACAGCTATGTTTACTATGTGGATCGCAGACGAAAAATCTTTTTTTGGAATAAAGCAGCCGAACTCCTCACCGGCTACTCCAGTGAAAAGGTGGTGGGCTCCAGCTGTTCGGAGAATATCCTGCGGCACATAACCGCCAAAGGCAAAGAGCTTTGCCTCCATGGCTGCCCACTAGTTTATCCTTGTTGCTTATCATTCACATTACGGTCATACTCGCCCCGGGGATTCTAGAAATTCTTAGCGAATCAAATCTAAAGGAATATCCAATCATGATGAGAATAAAGGCTGTTGTTTTATTAGCAATACTATTTATGATATCAAGTTGCACGAACTCCACGGATCCAGCATTAAGCGCATTTTACAGTACCGGCGCGGGAATCGCAAAAGATACACTGATATTAAAAGCAGATTCCACTGAGGAAACAGTATCAAGCATCGACACTTATGAGATGATTCTTAGCAGCCTCGGAGTAGGCAAACAAGTACGTGAAATTATTGAAGGAGAGGGACAGCACTTACTGCTCATAAAAACAGATACAGAAAGAAGCATAACTATTGGAGGAAACCAGCCAATCAAAACGAGTGCAGGGTGGGTTTTGGTTGGAGAAAGCAGAATAGGCACGATTGTTGAATGTATCGATGGTCAAGAAAGTATAGCTCAGATAAGTATAATTCCGTATTACTCACAAATCTATAATCTGAGATTTGCTGAGGAAATCGGAATATAGGCAAATGGATTCATAATTGGCGATTATGACATGATGCATCGTATGACACGATAAAATGAGCAAATCTATAGTAATCCTTAAAATTGCGCGAAAGAATGTTGACGCTATCCGGTTGCGCTCATCTATGCATTGCTTCTTCGATATCCATATTTTCTACTATTTTGATAAACGCACTGACTATTTCGGG
>JAVEYV010000218.1:0-4390 GCA_034003305.1 Spirochaetia bacterium
AACTAAACGTGTTTACCTATTCGGCAACGGAAAGGCCGAAGGAAAAGCTGATATGAAGAACCTTCTTGGCGGCAAAGGCGCAAACCTCGCTGAGATGAATCTGATCGGAGTTCCAGTACCCCCCGGCTTTACGATTACCACCGAAGCCTGCACCGAATACAACAGCCTCGGCGCGGACAAACTGCGTGAATTGCTCACCGCTGAAGTAAAGGCAGCTGTAGCTCACGTGGAAAACCTGATGGGCATGCAATTTGGTTCCAATGAGAATCCGCTTCTGGTTTCCGTTCGCAGCGGCGCCAGAGCTTCCATGCCCGGTATGATGGATACCATCTTAAACCTCGGTATGAACGACGAAGCCGTACAGGGCATCATCAAAAAGACCAATAACGAACGCTTCGCCTGGGATAGCTATCGCCGTTTTGTGCAGATGTATGGCGACGTGGTGCTTGGCCTGAAGCCTCAGAGCAAGGAAGAGGAAGATCCCTTTGAAGTAATCATTCACAAGATGAAACATGACAAAGGCGTGAAAAATGACGTTGATCTAAGCGCAGATGACCTGAAGAACTTGGTAGCGCTATTCAAGAAAGCCGTGAAAGACAATACCGGCCACGATTTCCCCGATAATCCCTGGGATCAGCTCTGGGGAGCGGTTTTTGCCGTGTTTGATAGCTGGAACAACGACCGCGCCATGTATTATCGCCAGCTCAATGGCATTCCTCACGAATGGGGAACCGCGGTAAACGTGCAAGCCATGGTGTTTGGCAATATGGGCGTCACCAGCGCCACCGGCGTTTGCTTCAGCCGCGATGCCGCCACCGGAGAGAACATCTTTAACGGCGAATACCTGGTGAACGCACAGGGTGAAGACGTGGTGGCGGGCATCCGCACTCCGCAGGAAATCACCATTGAAGGCTCCCGCCGCTGGGCCAAACTCGCCGGCCACGACGAAGCAGACAGGGCCAAAAACTATCCTTCTCTGGAAGAAGTAATGCCCGAAGCTTACAAACAGCTTTTTGACACTCAGCGCAAGCTGGAACTGCATGCCAAAGATATGCAGGATATGGAGTTTACCATTCAGGAAGGCAAGCTGTGGATGCTGCAAACCCGTAATGGCAAGCGCACCGGATTTGCCATGGTGAAGATTGCCATGGACATGCTGAGTGAAGGTTTGATCGACGAAAAGACCGCTCTGCTACGCATGGAACCTGCCAAGCTGGACGAGCTGCTGCACCCCGTATTTACCAAAGCCGGTCTGGCCAATGCGAAAGTTTTAGCCAAAGGACTACCTGCTTCTCCCGGCGCAGCCACCGGTCAGATTGTCTTCTTTGCCGAAGATGCCGAAGCCTGGGCCGAAGATCACAAGAAAGTTGTGCTGGTTCGCACCGAAACCTCCCCGGAAGACCTGCGCGGCATGAACGTCGCCCAGGGCATCCTGACTGCACGTGGCGGTATGACCTCCCACGCGGCTGTGGTGGCCCGTGGAATGGGCAAATGCTGCGTATCCGGCGCCGGCAACCTGGTGATCGATTACAAAGCCCGCACCATGACCGTGGACGGCAAAGTATTCAAAGAAGGCGACTGGATATCCCTAAACGGCTCCACCGGACAGGTTTTGGAAGGCAAGGTGGATACTCAGGATCCGGAACTCAGCGGCGATTTTGCCAAAGTGATGGAACTGGCCGATAAATACACCAGAATGAACGTACGCACCAATGCTGATACTCCCAAGGATGCCGCCGTTGCTCGCAGCTTTGGCGCTCAGGGTATCGGACTCTGCCGCACAGAACACATGTTCTTTGAAGGCGACCGCATCAAAGCCATGCGCGAGATGATCCTTGCTGACGACGAAAAGGGACGCCGCAAGGCTCTGGACAAGCTGCTGCCTATGCAACGCAGCGATTTTGAGGGCATCTTTACTGCAATGGACGGCTTCCCCGTCACGGTACGTCTCTTGGATCCGCCCCTGCACGAGTTTGTGCCTCATGAGGATGCTCAACAGGCTGAGATCGCCAAAGAACTTGGGATCGATGTCAAAAAGGTCCACGAACGCGTAAACTCCCTGCATGAGTTCAATCCCATGCTGGGTCACCGCGGTTGCCGTCTGGGCAATACATATACAGAAATCACCGAGATGCAGGCCCGCGCCATCATCGAAGCGGCCATTAATGTACAAAAGAAAGGCATCAAGGTGTTCCCCGAAATCATGGTTCCCCTGATCGGAACCAAGGCTGAGTTTGTGCTGCAGGAAGAGATCATCCGCAGTACCGCGGAAAAAGTCTTTGCCGAGACCGGCACCAAAGTGGAATACCTCGTGGGCACCATGATTGAAATCCCCCGCGCTGCCCTCACTGCCGATAAGATCGCCGAAAGTGCCGAGTTCTTCAGCTTCGGTACCAATGACCTTACGCAGATGACCTTCGGCTACAGCCGCGACGACGCTGGCTCATTCCTGCCCATCTATCTAAAAAAGAACCTGCTTGCCAACGATCCTTTCCAGATCCTGGATCAGGAAGGCGTAGGTCAATTGGTAGAAATGGGAACCTCCCGCGGTCGCAGCACCCGTCCCAAACTGAAGGTCGGCATCTGCGGCGAGCATGGTGGCGAACCTGCCAGCGTGGAATTTTGCCATCGCGTTGGTATGAATTACGTTTCATGCTCACCTTATCGCGTTCCGATCGCCCGTCTGGCAGCAGCCATGGCGGCAATTCGCTAAACAACACACTTGGATATATAGACGGGTGGAATCTTTTCCACCCGTTTTGTTTTAGCAGTATTTATCTGTAAGAAAGTGCTTGACCGCGTCTGGTACTATGGATTATCTTGTAATGGTGGAGGTACTTCATGAAAGATGACGTATTTGAAAGCAAAGAAATCCCGGCTGATGAGCAGGAAAACATCCAGGATCGCATAGTTGACATGGACGATGCCAAACTGAAGTTCTACGAGGATTTACGCAAGAAAGCCAAGGGCTGGACCAAGGAGAAGACCGGCTCCATGGGAGGAAAGATCAGTGAATACCTCTTTCTCCTGCCCGATTTCTTCATCCTGGTCTGCCGCCTGGCAGTGGATAAACGGGTCCCCGCCAAACACAAGCTCAAGGTGGCGGGCATCATCGCGTATCTGATCATGCCGATCGACATTATCCCGGATTTTATTCCGGTAATCGGTTATGTGGATGATCTTGTGCTGGTGGTGCTGGGTCTCAACCTCATCCTCAATGATATCGACCATAAGATCCTGCGGGACAATTGGAGCGGCGAAGGCGACATCCTGCAGCAGCTACAAAAGATTACTGCTCTGGCAGAGCAATTCCTGGATCGTAATATCCTGCAAAAGATAAAGCACTGGCTGCGTAAGCTCTGATATGGCATCCCCCCTCCTGCTGGCCAGCCGCAATCCCGATAAAATCGCCGAATTGAAAGCGATACTGGCTCCCTTTGAGGTCAGAATCCATACTTTGCTGGATTTTCCCGGCTTCCCAGAGACGGATGAGGATCAGCCCAGCATCTTCGGCAATGCCATGAAGAAAGCTCTGGAAGGTGCCAGATTGACCGAAATGCTCTGTCTGGCAGATGATACCGGGCTCTTCATTGATGCCCTGGATGGAGCTCCGGGAGTGTTCTCCGCGCGCTATGCCGGAGAGGAATGCAGCTATCAGGACAATCTGCGCAAAGTGCTGCTGCAAATGCAGGATATCACGGATCGCAATGCCCATTTCGAGACTGCCGCAGCCCTGGCAGACACATCCGGAATCATCACAGTAGTCTCCGGGGTGGTGCGTGGCCAGATCAGCCTGTATGAGCAAGGCGAAAACGGCTTTGGTTACGATAGCATTTTCAATGTGGAGGGCTACCAAAAGACCTATGCTGAGATGGATAACGAGACCAAAAACCGCGTTTCTCATCGCGCGCTGGCCATTCGGGAGATCCTGCCCATCCTGCTGAGAGTATTAAGAATCCCCCAATAATAGACAAGAGGAAAACATGATTAATCCCCAAGTATTCAGACAATACGACATCCGCGGCGTTGTGGATGAACAGATCAATAAAGACACTTATTTCCTGATCGGGAAAGGCTTTGGCTCCTATCTGAAAAAGCAGGGGCTATCCACCATTGTGATCGGTGGCGACGCCCGTCACAGCACTCGCGGCTTCATGGACGCCTTTATCGAGGGCGCGCTGCAAACAGGATGTGATGTCACCGATATCGGCATCGTAGCCACTCCGATTCTCTACTTTGCCATCTGGAAACTGAAGTCCGATGGCGGTGCCATGGTTACCGCCTCGCATAATCCCTCGCAGTACAACGGCTGTAAGCTAAACCTCGGCTTGGGAAGCGTTTACGCCGAAGAACTGCAGAAGCTGCTAAAGCTGATCCAGGCAGAGGAATT
>JAVEYV010000219.1:0-4358 GCA_034003305.1 Spirochaetia bacterium
TCCTTTTAGGCGCTGCAATCATATGAGGGATCTCTACAAGCCTGAAAAATCATATTTCGCCGCCGTCGGTCCGCAAAGGCGAAATGTTTCTCCCGGAGGCTCGCGACCCGGCCGGCTGATCTTGCTTGGAATTACACTGATCCTCCTAACGCTAGCTTCCAGGCTTGAGCTCCCGCATAGCTTGAGGGGCGAGATGCCTGCCCAGATCATCCAGGCAGCCCAAGAGGCCGGCCGTACCATGGAAGCTGCCATTGATGCGATAAAAAATGCCAAGATCGATTTGGGAGTTCCTGTCATGCCGGGTTCGCGGGGGTTGATCGGAGACGAGTACAATGTGCTCACGACAACCCTGGGAAGTCTCTCGGCAAAACGGAGCGCCGAGAATCCAATCTGGGCCGCCGCCCTCGTGCGCGAGCTATGGCATTTTGGGTTGAAAAAAGACGATGTGCTTGCCCTGGGCATGTCGGGCTCCTTTCCCGGCCTGAATATCGCCCTAATCTCTGCAGCTCAAGCCTTGGGTCTAAGGGTTCTGGCCGTCTCCTCGGTAACCGCTTCCAGCTACGGTGCGAATCAGCAAGGATTCACCTGGCCCGAGATGGAGCTGCGCCTTGCCCGGGCGGGAATACTTCCAAGCGTTTCTTTTGGTCTAAGCCTGGGAGGTTCAGAAGACTCAGGTCTTGATCTTCAGCCCGAGGGCAGGGAACTGGCCGAAGGGATCGCCAGAGACAGTTCAGTCGCGCTGGGGGCTCGACTGCTGGGCGCTGCGGGCTTGGAGGAGTCGGTGGAGGAACGTTTGGCGCTGTACAAAGAAGTCGCCAAGGGCAGGCGCATCTCTCTCTATGTGAACATCGGGGGTACCCAAGCCTCAATGGGCGAGGGGAGCGCCGTCCTGGAGCTGTCCAGCGGTTTTATAGAACCCCGAGCCTTTGATCTGGGAAGGAATAGGGGTGTCATGGCCAGAATGATGGAGGCGGGAGTGCCGGTTCTCTCCCTGCTCAATGTCAGGGAACTGGGTCTTAAATGGGGAATTCCTGTCGAATAGGGATAAGCGACCGATGGGAGTCGAACCCACGTCTCCAGCTTGGAAGGCTGGGGTAATAGCCGTTATACGACGGTCGCGATCGAAATTGGTCGCTTCTCGCGACCAACGTTGTGGAAACCGTCGTGCTGCTCCGGCATTGGCCGAAGGGCGGCGCGGTCTCCAATGCGCAGCCGTCGCGGTACGACGGTCGCTCTTAACTGACAGGGAAATTCATACAATCTTAGCATGGCTTTAGTCAAGGCTGGCAGGGACTCCCGTCCAGGAATTCTTCCACAAAGCCTCGGTTCAGGATTGACGTCAAGCCCTGGGGAGTTTATAAAATAATATAAATATAGAATACGCGTTACCTACGGTGAGCGTTTCAATCCCAAATTCTACAGTCGCAAGACAAGGATAGCGTTCGTATGGAACTACAGGTTCAGGAGCTTCTCGAGAGAATCAAGGCCGAAGGTGTCGACACAGCCCGAAAAGAGGCGCAGACAATACTGGCGGAGGCGAAAACCAAAGCCGAATCTATAGTAGCCTCAGCAGCAGCCAGGGCAGGGGAACTGGATGCGGCAACCAAGCTCAAAATCGAAGCTCAGGAAAATGCTTCCAGGCTGGCCCTTGTACAGGCATCCAGGGACAGCATTCTCGCCTTGCGTGAAAAAGTTGAGCTTTTCATGAGAGAAGCGATTAAACGCAGTACCGACGAACTCTTTTCAAGTTCGTTTTTAGAAAAAATTCTCCCGGAAATTCTCGTAGAAATCGCGAAGGGCACCGATAAAGACCTCTCGGTGCTTCTGCCGGAAAAAAGCCTGCAGTCCCTGGATTCGGCCCTCGCGGCGCGTCTTTCAGCCGAGCTAAAGAAAAAAGTGCTCTTCAAACCCTTTAATGCGGTGGATGCGGGATTCTACATTTCGGTGGAAGGCTCATCCCTTCGCTACGATTTTTCAGCCGGGGCTGTGGCGGATATCCTGGCTTCCAGGGTTAACGCCAGGCTCGGTGAATGTGTCAAAGCTGCCCTTGAGGAGGGCAAGGACTCGTGAGTCGTTATTGGTATCTGGCATCCAGCCTCCCCGGCCTTCTGTTCGGCTCAGCGCCATCCTTGAGCAGCCAGGAGTTCCTCGCTGTCTGCAAAAGACTGATGAACCCGAAGGATTACCTGGAGACCGAAGCCGTCCTGCGCTGCCTCGATGGAGAATTGTCCGCCGACAGCCGCTCGAGCAGCGCCGATAGACTCTCGAACTCGCCGGAACTTCGCTCGAGCTTTTTAGAATCCTTCCTCGTCTGGGAACGAGGATTTAAAAATGAACTATCAAGACTCAGGGCAAGGAAAAGCGGGAAAAACGAGGATGCCCACATTCGGGACGGCAAGCAGTCAGACGAAGCCCTTAAGGCCGCTGCAGCCTGCTTTGCCGCCGAAGACCCGCTGAAGGCTGAGATCGCCATAGAAAAAGAGCGTTGGGCCGCGGTGGATCGTCTCTCGGCTTTAAGCGGTTTTGATCTCGATTTTATTATCGCGTATAGAATTAAACTTTTAATCAACGAGCGTCTTCAGGGTCTTGCCGCCGAAGCGGGCAGAGACAGCTATCGGCGCCTTTATACTGAAATTTTCGGCACGGCGGAACATAAAGCCGCGACCGATACCCCGGGAGAAAGGGCATGAGCCAAAAGAGCGGCCGCATCGTCGCGGTGAACGGGAACATGGTATCCATCGGATTTCAGGGCAATGTCGCCATGAATGAGGTAGCCTATGTTCTCACCAACGGAAAAAAGCTGAAGAGCGAAATTATCAGGATCAAGGGCGATGAAGCCCAGGCCCAGGTATACGAAATCACCAAGGGTATACGTATTGGCGATGAGGTTGAGTTTTCAGACGAGATGCTCTCGGTGGAGCTAGGCCCGGGACTTCTTGGGCAGATCTACGACGGGCTTCAGAACCCTCTGCCGGAGATCGCCGAGCAGAAGGGTTTTTTCCTTGAATCCGGAGTCTATCTCAGGGCACTCTCCCGGAGCAAGCGCTGGAGCTTTACGCCCCTGGCCAAACCCGGGGACATCCTCAAGCGCGGCGATTTTATCGGTTCGGTTCCCGAGCTCCACTTTACCCACAGGATCATGCTGCCCTTCGATTTTTTCGGCGAATGGACAGTGCTGGACATCGTCCCGGCGGGAGAATTCGGCATTGCGGATGTTATCGCCCATGTACAGGATCAGCGAGGTACGAAGCGGGAACTGACGATGATGTTCAGCTGGCCGGTCAAGCGCGCAGTGGACTGCTATGTCGAAAGGATCAAGCCGGAACAGCCCATGGTCACCAAGACCAGGATTATCGATACCTTCTTTCCCGTGGCCAAGGGCGGAACCTACTGCATCCCAGGCCCCTTCGGCGCCGGCAAGACGGTGCTGCAGCAGGTAACCAGCCGAAACGCCGACGTGGATATTGTCATTCTGGCAGCCTGCGGCGAACGGGCGGGCGAGGTCGTCGAAACCCTCAAGGAATTCCCCGAAATCAGCGATCCCCGCACAGGACGTTCCCTTATGGAGCGTACGATTATAATCTGCAACACCTCCAGCATGCCTGTCGCCTCCCGCGAGGCTTCGGTGTACACCGCGGTAACCATTGCAGAATACTACAGACAGATGGGGCTTCACGTACTGCTTCTGGCCGATTCAACCAGCCGCTGGGCCCAGGCCATGCGCGAAATGTCCGGCCGCCTGGAGGAGATCCCCGGCGAGGAGGCTTTTCCTGCCTATCTCGAATCGGTCATAGCCGCATTCTACGAAAGAGCAGGGATCGTTCGGCTTTCCGACGGTTCCTTCGGTTCGGTTACCATCGGCGGCACGGTTTCGCCGGCCGGCGGCAACTTCGAGGAACCGGTCACCCAGGCCACACTGAAGGTCGTCGGGGCCTTCCACGGGCTCTCCAGGGAGCGTTCGGACGCCCGCAAATACCCTGCGATACACCCCCTGGATTCCTGGTCCAAGTATCCGGGCATCATGCCCAGGGAAGTGGTCGTCTACGCTCACTCCTACCTCGAACGGAGCTCTGAGGTAGAGGCGATGATGAAGGTAGTAGGGGAGGAAGGCACCAGTCTGGAGGACTATATTCTCTATCTCAAAGGAGAGTTCCTGGACGCTGTCTATCTGCAACAGAACTCTTTCGATCCCGTGGATGCCTCGGTCTCTCCGGAAAGGCAAAAATACATGTTCCATCTTGTCCTGGAAATTCTGGGAGCAGGGCTCGAACTGAAAGCAAAGGACGACGCCCGCAGCTGGTTCTACGAGCTCAGACAATCCTTCCTGGATCTTAACGGAGCCACCGAGGGCAGCGAAC
>JAVEYV010000220.1:0-4352 GCA_034003305.1 Spirochaetia bacterium
TTCGTCATTTCGCACAGATCTCTCATCGCCGCGGCGACATGGATTTGTTGTGCGCTTTTCAAATTAAACTTATTGTCCGCGACATCGAGAAGCCAAGGGAAAAGATTGATATAGCGTAGTAGAAGCGCGGCACTGGCGGAAGGTACCATCGATTTGTTCTTCCACTTGGAAAGTGTCCGTTGAGGAAGCTCCAGCACACGCTCTGCCGCGGACAAGCTTATTTTCTTGGAGTGAAATTTCTCCAGCATCGACGCGACCGCTTCCGCCCTCATCTTCTTGTACTCGTCCTGTATAGCGCGGTCATTTTCGCCGAACAGATCACCTTCGGCTTCACAGGCCGGACACCTATATTCAGAAACCTCAATGGTTTTTTCAATTCCGGAAGGATCGGAAAGGGTTACGGTAGTGAGAATTTTTTCAAGAGTACCAATTCCGCATACTGGGCAGATACTTTTACTCATTATCGTCCCTAGCGTCATAATTTGGTTTTTACTTCAAAGATGACACTACAATGTAAAAAACTGGGGCCTTACCCCAGTTTTTGACGGGATAACAGGAATATAGGGATTTACGTGTAAATCTTGGAGATCCTGTTATCGTGTCATAGTGCTTAGGTTTACACTCGGGGCCAGACCCCTATCCTTAACTTCTTGGCGCAATGCAAGAAGTATTCCTTGCTCCAGACGGCAAGATCCTGTGGACGCGCGACAAAACGCTCGACATCCATTTTTGCGGCTTCAAAATCAATCGCCGCGATCCGCGCATTCAGCATTTCCATGAAACGATCCTGCGTGAGGGCAACCTCATCAGCATAATGACCAGTCTGCCTCAACCGCGCCTCAAGGTGCGACAAATGAAGCGGTATATCCTTCCTTACATAAAAAGCAAAATCGTACCAATCCCTTCCCTTTATGCGGTTACCCCATGCCCGGGCAAGGAGAGCATGCATCTTTCCCGCGAAAAGCGAGGATGGCGCATAGCTTCGTATCGAAAAAGGTACAGGATCATCGATATAACCCACGATCGTCTGGGCTCTAGGCGGCGGGTCGATGTCTATTTCAAATTTTACGTTTGTTATTGCGGCTGGATGAATGCCCACAACAGCAGAGGCATCGGAGGTGATCGCAATTATCTGCGTCACTGTTGAAGCCTTTATAAAGGCCGATTCCGTGCTACTGGGTATGGTTTTCGTTTTTTGGGAAATTTCGGCGTGAAGGCCGAAACTCTTCATTTCCCTGTCGATACTATTGAAATAATCCTGCATCCTGAAGCCTGGATCGGGCTTGAGCAGGGAAAAATCAAGATCTTCGGAAAAGCGATCCAATCCATACAAGATCCTAAGCGCAGTACCCCCATAAAAGGCGGCTTTTTCAAAAAAATCACTCCGTGATAAACCCAGAAGTGCGACTGATTGGAGTATCTCGGCGAGCGCTCTTTCCTTTTGCCCCTTGTTTTCTCTTACTTTTTCATCAAAAAGTTCTAAAAGCGCGTTATTCATGGTTTAACCTTCGAGAAACGAGCCTAATGTATCGAGCGTTGTGCTCTTATAGAGTGTAACGAGCGCAGCGATACGCCGCGCTTCAAGTTTCTCGAATCCATGCTCATCAATTCGAAGATTTTCAAAAAGAAGCGCCCGCATCGCCTTCTTGCTCCGTATCGCCGGAAGACAGGATAGCTCATCACAGAGAGCTTTCTCGGCCGTTGCCGCCAAATATCGCCAACGCCCTGCCCGTACATAGACAATATCCTCAGAATAGACAGCTTCCGGAATATCTCGATAGTAATATGTGCCAAAACCGGTGTTGAACCGCTTCTGCCTATGCTTCGCAAGGGTTGCCGATGTCGGATTGGGAACATCCTCGGGGATCAAACCATACAACCGCAGCGCAAAGGCAAATGAAACATAGGAAGGACCATAGATCCTGTTGGCGATTAGGCCACGCGGAATACCCTCGTCGAGCGCCGATCGCGTGACATAGATGCCCTGCTTGAGCCTGATCAATGTACCCTTTCGGCATTCTCGCGAAATCTTCTCCTTCGGATTTGCATAATCGCGAAAATAGTCCAGGAGGTAGGCGTAGCTGGGCAGATCGACGAGTTCTCTTGTCATTTTTCCTCTCACAAGTACAGTAATAGTAGACTTGTTAGAGAAATTAAACAATATTGTTGACAGGAATATCGGGATGTACAAGCAAATCCTGGCGATCCTGTTATCCTGTCGAAACGCTTACGATAACAAGCAGGGCGGACCCCGGACTTTTGACAGGTATGGTGTGAGGCGCTGTAACCACGGGCAGCCTAAGTCGCGGCCGAAACACGCTGACATGCTACATGCGCGGCGCTTGGAATGAACGGTAGAAAAAGACGGCAGGCTTGCGCTCACGCCCAGGCGCTCAAGGCCTGTCGACAAGGGCAATCCCAAAAGCTGCACAAAGCTGAACATTTTAACCGTCTTTTTTTACATACCCGGGGTTGTTCACCCCAGATTGTTCAAACTTTGAACATTCTAAGATGAGTATCGGCCGTAAGCAAGACCTTCTGTGAAAATTCTACATAAATTTGTTTCAGGGCGGAGAATGCGGACAGGATAACAGGAAGAACACGATTTACAAGAATTCTTTTTAGGGTAAGGAGAAAAAGATTATTTTACGTTTTTTCTTTACCAAAAACTCTTTCATGTCGATCCTGGTTGGTCCTGTTATCCTGTCCTTGTCCCTGGTATCCTATCCTCACAAAATCGAGAAGATATGCCGGCACTATAGGCAAGTCACCTTGCCCAAAGCAGTCGCGCGAAACGATCAAGCCCTTACGGGCTTCGGGGTACGCTGCACGGAAATTACGCATTGCCACGGATTCAGACGGCTTGGATGCCGTAAATTTTACCTCTACCGGCAGCGGGCCGTCATCGGTATCGACGATAAAGTCGACCTCCGCCCCTCCTGCGGTCCTCCAATATCGTATCCCCATCGATTTCGCCGCTAAAGACGAGAACACGGCATTTTCAATGCTGTGCCCATCCAGGAGGTCGTAGTTTAACCGGGCTGGAGCGCGTGCGCCTGAAGCGACGAGGATTCCCGGATCGTTCACATAGACCTTGGGCATTTTGCTCACTTCCTTGCGGGGATTCGAAAACCATGGAGGCACGAGGCTGAACACAAAGGTGCCTTCCAATATGTCCAAGTAGCGATTAACAGTTTCGGCATTCAGGCGCAGCGTCGCGCTCAGCTCGCTCTTATTCATTTGGGATCCGATTTGCGCTCCGAGGATTTTCACAAGATTGTTGAATCCCGAGATGTTTTCAACTCGCTGATACCCCGCGACATCCTTATGCAGGTAGGTTGAAAGCAGCTCCTTGAGGATATCGAGGCGCAGTTCAGCGGGAGCCAGCACTGGCTCCGGGTATCCCCCGAGGTTGAGATACTCGGCATAGGCTGCCTTGAGCGCAGTTCCGTAAAGCGCTTGGTAATCCGCCACTGCCGGCGAGGCGAGCTCGCTATATTCGAAATCACCCAATGGGATTTCAGGCAATCGCGCCCTGACGAACTCCTTGAACGAAAACGGACGAAGGATAAACTCTTTCTTGCGACCGGTCAGAAATTCGGCATTCTTTGCCAGTTCCAGCGTGGATGAACCCGATATGACGAATCGATAGCGGTTTTTCGTTTGATCATACAGCGTCTTGAGAAAAAGGCCGGCCTTAGGGATTATCTGGAATTCGTCGATAAAGACCGTTCCTGGTTTTCCACCGAATTGTTCGTCCAGGCGCAGAATAAAAAGCCGCGGATCGCCGAAGGCAGGATCGGCGAAATCGAGATCCGCCGCGATATAATGTACCTGCTTGCCGCTCTCTTCGATTTCTCTCCTCAAGAAATGGAGAATCGTCGTTTTCCCAACCTGCCTGGCGCCTTTTATGATTATTACCTTGTCCTGCGACAGCCAGGGTCTGATCGTATCGATGATATCCCTATAAATCATGTCGATATTCTAATGCCACACCATAGAAAAATCAACGTTTCTTTATTGGACATAAGACTAGACAGGATAACAGGAAGTACACGATTTACAGGATTTATTTTTAGGTTAAAGAATTAAAAATTTTTTAGTTTTTTCTTTACCAAAAACTCTTTCCTGTCGATCCTGGATGGTCCTGGTATCCTGTCCTTATCCCTGTTATCTGTCCTTATCGCTGTTATCCTGTCCAACTCATTCCACACCAAGCAAGAAGCGCCTGATATTTATGTGGCGTATGCCGTTCCTGCTCCGGTCCACCTCGTCCATCGTGACCACATATTTGGGATAGTTGTCGGGAATCCGCTCCAGCGCTGAAAATTCCCTTTCGACGGTATCTTCAC
>JAVEYV010000221.1:0-4352 GCA_034003305.1 Spirochaetia bacterium
GACTCATTCCATTTACTGATACTTGCTTAAATATAAAGAAGGCAGTATTTTATTATTGTACACCCTCCCCACCAGGGGTGGGCCTAGAAATCAGTTTGTATCCGGGAGACAGCCATGGACCATTGTTCCACAGAAAGCCAAAAAGCCCTTGCCCTGCTGAAGAACGCCAGAGGACAGGCAGAAGCGGCGATTCGCATGATAGAGGAAGACCGCTATTGCATCGATGTGTCCAAGCAAATTCTGGCGGCGGCGGCGATGCTGAAAAAGGCTAATTTGCTTGTGCTGCGCCAGCATATCGACACCTGCGTGAAGGACGCGATCGAAAAAGGCCAGGGCAAGGAAAAGGTGGACGAGATCGTCATGGTGCTGGAACGCTATGTGGGCGGGCCAGATTGATTAGCTGGCGGGTTTCATGCCCGGCAGATTGCTGAGCGCTTGCTGATTGTGAGGTATGGTTATGGATGATGAGACCTTGGTGACTTCAGATAAAAAAGAGTATGAACTGCGGCAGATCGCCATTCCCGTGGGAGGAATGACCTGCGCATCCTGCTCTGCGGCGGTAGAACGGGCACTTAAAAAACTGCCTGGAATAAAGGTTGCGACGGTAAATCTCGCCACCGAAAAAGCCACCGTGAGCTATGATCCGGCGGGAGTGCGGATTTCCGAGATCAAGGGAGCGATCAAAAAAGCCGGCTACGAGCCCCTGGCGCTGGAAGAGGACTCTGGCGCGAGGACTGATGCGCACCGGGAAGAGAAGGAGCGCAGGCTGCGCCAGATGTGGCGGAAGTTTATCGTATCGGCTGCCTTTTCGATCCCTCTTTTCTACATCGCCATGGGACACATGGTTGGGCTTCCCCTGCCCGCCTGGCTCCACCCCGGGCATTTCCCCCTGCGTTTCGCCCTCGTGCAGATAGTCCTTGTAATTCCTTCTATTATTGCCGGAAGAAGATTCTACAGCGTTGGTACCAAGGCCCTGCTCCACGGGGCCCCCAACATGGACAGCCTGATCGCCATGGGGACCAGCGCAGCCATACTCTATAGTCTTTATTCGGTGTACAGGATTCTGGCGGGCGACGGCAGCGCGGCGATGGAACTGTACTTCGAGACCGCCGGCGTCATCATCACCTTGATTCTGCTGGGAAAGACGCTGGAGGAGCGGAGCAAGGGCAGGACTTCGGAATCGATCAAAAAGCTGATGGGACTCCAGCCCAAGACGGCGACGGTGATCCACGCCGGCAAGGAAATTGAACTGCCCATTGGGGAAGTGGAGCCCGGGGACATGATTCTGGTGCGGCCGGGCGAGCGCATCCCGGTGGACGGGGTGGTTGTTTCGGGCGCCAGCGCGGTGGACGAATCGATGCTCACCGGAGAGTCGATCCCGGTGGACAAGGGCTCAGGCGATCAGGTAGCCGGAGGCACGATCAACAAGAACGGGACCCTTACCTTCAGGGCAGAAAAGGTAGGCGCAGATACGGCGCTGGCGCGGATCATCACGCTGGTGGAGGATGCCCAGGGTTCGAAGGCTCCCATAGCCAGGATGGCTGACCTGATCTCAGGCGTCTTCGTGCCCGTGGTTTTCGGCATCGCTGTTCTGTCCGCTGTGGCCTGGCTTATTGCCGGGCATACGGCTGTCTTCGCTCTCACAATCTTCGTGGCAGTACTCACGATCGCCTGCCCCTGCGCCCTGGGTTTGGCCACGCCTACGGCAATAATGGTGGGCACGGGCAAGGGCGCCGAACTGGGCATCTTGATCAAGTCCGGCGAGGCGCTGGAGACGGCGGGTTCTATCCAGACGGTGGTCTTCGACAAGACCGGGACGATCACCGAGGGTAGGCCCGTGCTCACCGACATTCTGCCCTCGGCGGGCGTGAAAGAGGAGAGGCTGCTTGGGCTGGCCGCCGCCGCGGAGAAGGCCTCGGAGCACCCCCTGGGCGAGGCGATCGTCGCCGCGGCGGCGGCCCGGGGCCTCAGCCTTCCCGAAGTTGCCTCATTCCAAGCACTGCCCGGCCGGGGCATCGAGGCACTGATAGAGGGCAAACGTTTCCTGCTGGGCAATGCCCGCCTGATGGCCGAATCCGATATCGATACCGCAGCCCTCGCCTCCCAGGCCGAAACCATGGCCGCCGAGGGCAAGACCCCCATGTACGCCGCCTACGACGGACAGCCGCTCGGCATCATCGCCGTGGCCGATGTGGTAAAGCCCCAGAGCGCCCAGGCGATCGCCAAGCTTCATGCCATGGGTATCCAGACTGTCATGATCACCGGCGATTCCCGCCCCACCGCCGAAGCCATAGCCCGGCAGGTGGGCATAGACAGGGTGCTGGCCGAAGTTCTGCCCGGCGACAAGGCCGAGGAAGTGGCCAGGCTGCAGTCTGGCGGGCACAAGGTGGCCATGGTGGGCGACGGGATCAACGATGCCCCGGCCCTGGCCAGGGCAGATGTGGGCATAGCCATAGGCACCGGCACCGATGTAGCCATCGAGAGCGCCGATATCGTGCTGATGCGGGGCGACCTTAACGGGGTGGCCTCCGCTTTGGAACTGTCACGTAAGGTGATGCGGAACATCAGGCAAAACCTCTTCTGGGCATTCGGCTACAACGTCCTGGGCATCCCCGTGGCGGCAGGCCTCCTATACGCCTTCGACGGCCCCTTATTATCGCCGGTGATAGCCGCCGCCGCCATGTCCATGAGTTCGGTTTCGGTATTGACCAACGCGCTGCGGTTGAAGCGCTTCAAAGCCTGAGGAATCCACAATCGGTTTGGATTGTTTTATATTATAGAAAGAGGAGACGACGATGAGAAAATTATTGAAGGTTGAAGGCATGTCCTGCGGCCACTGTGTCATGCATGTGCAGTCGGCCCTGGAGGATGTACCCGGCGTAAAATCCGCCAAGGTGAATCTCCTGGAGCGAACAGCCATGGTTGACGGCGAGGATCTAAACGATCAGGCACTGCGCGCAGCCGTTTCCGAGGCGGGGTATTCGGTCAGTTCGATTATGCCCTGATTGGGAAAAACGTTAATGCTTCTCAGACTTTTCAATCCTCGCGTTTTTATTAAGAATTGTTATTAGTATCCCCACAGCCAAAGCGATTGCCGCGTTGTAATTCGCCAGCACTATGCCGACCAGGAGGGCTGATGCCAGTTCTATCCGGCTCTTGGGTATGGAGATTCCCAGGGAAAGGCAGGCAAAGCCCTGCATGATCATGAGCAGGCAGAGGGTGGGTTCGCGAAAAGGGGTGAGAAAACTGGTGATCGGTAGAAACATAATGGCGACGATTCTCACGATATTGAAAGAAGCCGAGCCTCCGATAAATGAGTACATGGATTGATGCCCGTTTTCATAGCGCCGGGAAACAGCCATTGTCATGGCTGCCCAGTTGGGCCCCGAAAGCCCTCCGGAAGGGGCGAATAGTCCATGGAGAATGTTCCTGATCCCGGTGATGGCGGTGAGCCTGTTGCTGGAAAAATCCACACGCTCATCCGGCCTTTTTGGCTTTACGTCATCCACAATTTCCTGGGCCAGCACTACCTCGCCGAAGGCGAGAATGAAGCATACAAAGGACAGGGGAATAGCCTTCAGGAACAGCTGCAGGTTTGGAAGCCCCAGTCCTGCCACTGACCAGTCCCTGAGCATCGCCCCCACTTCCAGCTTCAAGAATCCAAAGCGAATTGCAGGCAACGCCGCTTCCCCTATAAGCAATGCAAGGAGGCAGATAAGGATTAGCCCCGGGACAATTCCAAAGCGCAGGAGCTTTGCTATCAGCGTGTGCGGATGAAGGGTGGTGTAACGTTTCAGCCTTTCGGAGTATAGAAGGAAAATCAGCAGCGGAGCGCCGACAAAGAGGGAAATCGGGTACTGCTGAAGCATGAGTCCTGAGCGCGTAATACCATACTGGCCCGTAAGCGCGCTTATGCCCGCACCGATGATCAAGCCTCCCTTGAGCGCCGGAGGAACTAATTTTATGAGCCTGCCGGACACACGGAATACTGCGAGGAAGAGGAATAAAACACCGACGGTAATCTGCAGCGCGATGTATGCCTCTATCCTCTGAGCCCCCAATTCGTAGGCTCCCACAAAGCTTGTTATGAGGGGGACGGCGGGGGTGAGCCAGCCAGATATAGTGACATCGCCAAGGATTTGGTGGAGAAAATAGCCGATATGCTGGAATACGATGATGGTGATGGCAACGGGATACGGAATGCCGAAGAGTGATTCCAATAGGGCCACGCCTCCTAGGCTGGTGGCTGTCATGATAATCCCCTGAAGCACCTCGGCCGCTTCGAGTTCGTAGTGAAAATAGGGGGCGCGCAGCACAAAGGGACCCAGTTTAAAGCCCTTCTGCGCCTGGCC
>JAVEYV010000222.1:0-4349 GCA_034003305.1 Spirochaetia bacterium
CCTCCCGCCCAATGCTGGTAACGCCGTTTGGGATAATGAGGTCAAGCGGGCCATCTATTTCTCTAAAAGCACCTTCTTCTATGTGACGCAAGCTAGAAGGCAAATCCAGGCTTTCGAGGCTTGAACAGCCCCGGAAAGTTTCTTTATTTATTCTTATCATGCCTTCGGGAAGGGCAAGGCTTTCGAGGGAAGAACAATTCATGAAGGCATAAGAACCGATGTTTTTTACTGCTGCCGGAATAGTCAAGTTAGCAAGGCTCGAACAACCCGCGAACAAGGATGCAGAGATTTCTGTGATCCCCTCGGGTAGATCGATTTCTAAAAGGCTTTCGCAGCCTTCAAATGCGGCGGTCTCGATTATGCGCACCTGGGGCGAAAAGTAAATTGATTCCAGGGAGCTGCATCCAGAAAAAGCCTGCTGCGGTATAACTTGGCATCTTTCCGGCAGCTCGATGGTTGTCAACTGCTCACAGCCTTGGAAGGCCCGCGAGCCGATAGAGGTGACTGAAGCGGGGATATTTATCGAAACAAGATTTGAACAATCTTTAAAAGCTTCTGACCCAATCGAGTAGAGGGTATCGGGCAGCACTATCTCTTCTAGGGAATCAAGGCCTTTGAATGCTTCGCGCCACAGATAACGCACAGGCAGGCCCTCCCATGTTGAAGGTATGACTAGCCTGCTGTATTCCGCAGCATCTTCTCCCGCAGCGGCATACCAGCAATTGAATTGGAAGTCGAGGATGAATCTGAGCGCTGTATCGGCCTGTGTTTTTTCTGGTACTGCCAGGCTGTTAGGGTTTTTGATAATAGGGGCTGCTAGCGGGGTTTTAGGCTGGATATTTTGTACCTGAGGAATTTTTACCTGGGCAGGAATCGGCACCAGGGAAAAAGCAACTATACACAATGCGAATACCCAAAAGCGTAGGTGCGTTTTCATAATGGCGTTACCTCGTATTCGCTGTGATGGTATATCTTTGCGTGTTTATGTGCGGATGTAAAGCAAAGAATTCCATTTTATGAGGAACTTAATCGCCCATGCCAGGATTTTTTGCGGCAAATTTTAAAGGCGGGCTCTTGTCAGTCGGCTATGACAAAAATACGAATAGTGTTATTCTGATAGCAAGGAGTACTGCCTATGAATACGAAAACGATAAAGAGTCTTGTCATAGGCGACTTGGTCGCGAGAATGCCCATAGTCCAGGGCGGCATGGGCGTGGGGGTTTCCCTTTCGGGGCTTGCCGCGGCCGTTGCCAACGCTGGAGGCGTGGGAGTCATAGCGGCAGCCGGCATCGGCCTCTTAGAGCCGGATGGATTCAAGGATTTTCTCGGCGCCAACATACGTGCTTTACGGCGGGAGATCCGGACTGCCCGCGCCCATACCAAGGGAATTCTTGGAGTCAATATCATGGTCGCGCTGAGCAATTTCGCCGACCTGGTCAAGACTGCCATAGACGAAAAAATAGACATCATATTTTCCGGGGCAGGCCTACCGGTCAGTCTCCCGGAATTTCTTAAAACTGGGAGTAAGACCAAGCTCGTGCCTATTGTTTCCTCAGGCCGGGCGGCAACCCTTTTAGCCAAGCGCTGGCTGGATAAGTACAACTATCTGCCCGACGCCTTTGTGGTGGAGGGACCCCTGGCGGGCGGACACTTAGGCTTCAAGGCCGAACAGCTCGAGGATCCGGCCTTTGCTTTGGAGAAGATCGTTCCCGAGGTGATAGCCGCAGTTAAGCCTTTCGAGGAAAAAACCGGAAAGAAAATCCCCGTCATAGCCGGGGGCGGCATCTATACCGGCGCGGATATCCGCCGCTATATCGAGATGGGGGCTGCGGGCGTCCAGATGGCCACGCGCTTTGTCGCCACCGAGGAATGCGATGCGGCGCCTGCTTTTAAGGCTACCTACGTGGCAGCCGATCGCGGCGATCTCGAGATTATCAAGAGTCCTGTGGGAATGCCAGGACGGGCGATCCGGAATGGATTTCTGGACGATGTCGCACAGGGCAAGAAAAAGCCCTTTGCCTGCCCCTACCACTGCATCGTCACCTGCGATATCGCGACAGCCCCGTACTGCATATCTCTCGCCCTTCTCAATGCCCAAAAAGGAAACCTGGACAAGGGCTTTGCCTTTGCGGGCGCCAACGCCTGGAGGACTGAGCGGATAGTGCCCGTACAGGAACTAATGGACGAGCTCAAGCGCGATTTCGAGGCTGACTGAGGCAGGCCTGGCGGTTTCCAGTAAAATTCCATAGGTTTAATAACTTTTCCCCGCAGCCCCCTCTTTAGTACCTTTAATTATATAAGGAGAAAGCGCTCATGAAGACTATTGCAATATTAGGCTTAGGCAATATGGGAATCAACATAGCCGCAGGAATTCTAAAGGCCGGCTATGAACTGAGAGTGTATAACCGAAGCAAGGGAAGGGATGGAGAGCTGGTCAAGAATGGGGCTAAAAGCGCCTCCAGCCCCGCTGAGGCGGTGCGGGGCGCTGACGCCGTAGTATCCGTGGTGGGCGATGACGAGGCTTCCCGGGCTATGTGGCTCGGCGATCAGGGAGCCCTCGCGGCAGCTTCGCCGGGCTGCTGTATTGTGGAGTGCAGCACCCTTTCCCTGGCCTGGGTGCAGGAACTGAGTACCTTGGCCCATGAACACAGTCTGCGCTTTGCGGATGCCGGGCTTGGGGGTGGTCCTGGCAGCATACCCGGCGGCACGATGAATCTCTTTGTGGGCGCCGAGCAGGCCACCTTTGACGCCGTGCAGCCCCTCCTGGCTTCCTTCAGCAAGCAACAATTCAGGTTTGGCCTTCCGGGAGCCGGCATGGCCTACAAGTTAATCAATAACATGATGATCGACGTTCAGGTTTCGGCCCTGGTTGAAGCCCTGGCCATGATGGAAAAGGCGGGCATCGACATGGCGGAGGCGGAGAAGGCGATGATGAACGGCTCCTTCTCCAGCCCGGCGGTGACCTCGAATATCAAGGGCCTGATGGCAAAAAGTTACGAACCCGTGTCTTTCCAGCTGCGCTGGATGCGCAAGGACGCGGACTACATGAACCGCTTTACCGATGAAAAGGGCATGAAGCTTCCCGTGGCCGCGGCTGCCAGGGCGCTCTTGGAAGAGGCGGCCGCCAAGGGCTGGTCCTCCAGGAACTGGACGGTTATCAGGGAACTGTACAAGTAAAACGGCCGCAGAGAGCTACTTTAGCCTAGCCTCCGGCGCAGGCGGTAGGCGATGTCCTGGACGCCTAAAACCGCTTCCCCTGAGGGGCTGAAAGTCGCTTTTTCCGGGGTATCCTCTTCTTCACCCTGCGGGGCGCCGGGATGGGCGGGAGCGAAGAGCAGGCCTTCCAGGCTGGCCACCGCGCTGTGTAAGCTGGAGCAAAGCTGAAGCATGGGGTCTTCGTCCTTGCCGGGGAACAGAAGGGCGCTGTCGATTCTCCCTGAGCCTTCTTCCCAGAACTCCCCGCCTGCGGGTATGGAAAATTTCGTCACCAGTCTGCGGTTGAAATCGAGTTCGTTCTTGTCCTCGTAGTTGTCGCTGATGTCCACCGTACCCGCCAGCAGCGCATCCTGGAAATAAGGGCGCCGGGCCAGGGAGGGACAGGCGGACAGGAGCCGCACCGAGACGATTTCCTCCCGGTAATCAATAGAAATTCCTCCCGTCGGGAAGGGAAGGGCGAGTACATAGAGATAAACCCGTTCTCCCGGAGCCGATCCCGCCATGCTTGGATCTATGGGTTGAGCTGCCGCGCCACTTTGCGCGGCGCTGATCTGGGCGAAGGAACAGGCCGCCCTGAGCGACTGGCTCAAGTCCAGCAAAGGAGTCTCGCAGACCTGATAGTGCTGGAGAATGGACTGCGAAAGATACCGCCGCTTGCGTAACTCGTCTCCGGTCCGCCTGTCCAGCTTTCTGCTTTCCTCCACCAGGATGGTTGAAAGCTCATCGAGGAGGGCGAAGTCACGCCCCACCCTGGCCTTGGTGAGAACGTTTCTTCTATAGAGAGTAGGATAAAGGCTGCTGGCCTCCGCCTTGTTCTTGAAATCCCTGGCCTGCCCCCGAAAAGCCAATAAACTCTCCCTGTTGAGGTAGGAAAGTTCGGCCACGATCCTGACAAGGTCGTTATATCGTTCAACGGGGTAGGGCTCGGCCTTGGCTGCCGAGTCTCCGAAGTGGGCCTTGAGCCTGCCGTCCAACTGGGCTGTTATCTCTCTCATATGTATTCTTAGTACAACAGGATGGGCGGCAAGGCAAGGCTTTCTCTGAAGCATGTCAGATAAAATCCGGCACTTGGGCATAGACTGCCAGACGCTGCGGAAGCATATAAAGGGTAATAAGTTCCTCGAACCTTGTTG
>JAVEYV010000223.1:0-4320 GCA_034003305.1 Spirochaetia bacterium
CAGACTTAGTGTTCATGAGCGATGTCGAAGTGCAAACTGCATTATCTGATGTGTCCGTAACCTCCCGAAACACGGAAAGCAGTTATGCCATTCACGTGATTAGAGAGGGAAGCATCATTCTCACGAATCTGAGATTTTATGGTTTTATCCCTGATCGTTATCCAGTATTAACTCTTTACTTGAAAAGCCATAGAGATAGCTATTGGCAAAATGTGACTGTGGAAGATATCGTTACTTCCAATGCTGGCTTGGTCGGTCTTTACAGAGGCATGGGCGGTAGGATATCCAATAGTCGTTTCCGGAATGCTGTTTCGACATATACTTCAGCATCTGTTTGGGCACCACCATTAGTTCAATTCTTTGGTGATAGGAGGCTAGAGTTCGAAAATTGTGTCTTTGAAAACCTTGAAGTTTATGATGATAATACCTATGCTATTGCTATCGGCTCAGTTCAGTACCCTCAACAGCAAAACCATTTCAGCTTCAAGAATTGTCTCTTCAGCAATATAAGCACTCAAAACGATATGATCTTGATCAACTCTGCCAACAACCCAAGAATTGACATCACCAATTGCACCTTCGCGGGGAACCAGGGTGATGCCTATACACTGATGGTAAATGGAGAGGTAAACATCACCAATTCCATCTTTTACAACGACACTCCTTACCAGATCAAGGTCAATCCCATGGATGGAGATCCGAATGAGCATACCAATCTGACCATAGACCATTCCCTGGTCAAAGATGGGATTGCTGGCATACTGCCCTACCCGGTGCCGGGAAATACAATAGACTTCCCGCCTTCCAGCATCAATGCAGATCCCCTCTTTGCGGGAGGTTTTGACATCCATGATCCGGAGTTCTACAGCCTGTCGGAGTTTTCTCCCTGCATTGATAGCGGGACCGAGCATACGGAAGAATTAGCATTACCGCCCTATGATTTGGCGGGTAACTGGCGGATCTGGAACAATCGCATCGATATGGGCGCGTTTGAATATGGCTCCGAGCCTTGGGTCAGCATTGACGATCCGGACTTGCCTGCCATCGATCAGCTTGTTCTGAAACAGAACTACCCCAATCCTTTCAATCCTACCACCACCATCGCCTATAGCCTGCCGGAAGCCTCGAAAGTACGGCTTGACATTTACAACGTCAAAGGACAATTGGTCAAGACCCTGGTCAATGCTGAAATGTCTGCCGGAATGCACAGTGTGGTGTGGAATGGCAGAGATAGTAATAATGCTGCTGTGGCCAGCGGTGTATATTTCTACCGCGTTAGCAGCCCGAAGGCAACTCAGACCAAGAGAATGCTGCTCATGAAATAGGCTCTACGAGCGAAATAGGTGCCTGCGGCACGAAATGTGTCCTGCGGACGAGATGTGGATGTACCGGCGCTCGCCGTAGCGCCGAATGTAGAAACGTCTTCCAGACGTTTACATGCGGCAGGATGCCGCATCTACCTTATCGCTTGCAGCGCGTAAGTTAAGTACCGGGGAAGGCAGTACCGCCTTCCCCGGTGCGATAAAAGGAAAGAGGAAATGCGTATTTGTTTATTGATCCTGATGATAGTCCTGCCCTGCTTGGCTTTTAGTGCTACGCTGAACGTAAAGCAGGATGGGACAGGGGACTACACCGTTATCCAGACTGCCATAGATGCGGCTAATCCGGAAGATACGGTGCTGGTATATCCCGGGAGGTACTTCGAGAACCTGACGATAGGAACTGATAACCTAACTTTAATGAGTCTGGAAGGCACTACTGGGGATCCGGCATATATCGATTCTACGATCATTGATGGTAATAACATTAATCCCTGCATAATCATATCTCAACATACATCAGATAACACCATCAGAGGATTTAGTATCACAAAGGGAATGAGAAGTCTTGGTAATGGTGGGGGGCTGGCAATCGGATTGGGTAGCACAACAAACCTGATAAATTGTAAAGTGTTCCAGAATCAAGCTCTAACGGGGGGAGGGATAGGTATATCTGGAGCAGACATCACTCTTCACGGTACATCGTTATATGATAACTACGCTCTACAATTGGGAGGAGGTATGTATGCGTCAACAGGAGGTTCGACATACAATATCACTTTCGACCCCGTCAATCGCTGTTCTATCTATAACAATCGTGCCGGCTCAGGGCAGGATATCTACATCCAGCATGCCACCAGCGATCTGGATGTGCCCCTGGAAACTTTCTCGGTTGCGGAACCAAGCAGTTACTACGCTACCTATATCAGTGCATCTCCGAATAACTTCAACACCTACCAGATCAACTTCGATATTCTGCATGCTCATCACCAGGAGATCGATAGCGATCTTTACGTTTCCACAGTGGGTGATGATGCCAACGACGGGCTAAGCCCCGCCACAGCGCTGAAAACCATCCACGAGGCGATCTATCGGGTAGCCTCGGACAGCCTTAACCAAAAGACAGTGCATATCCTGCCAGGAGTGTATTCACGCACGGACAACGATCAGGTCTTTCCTATAGCCATGAAAAGTTGGGTAATCGTGCAGGGAAGCGGGATTGATACCACAACTGTGATTTTAGAACCACATCCAAGCATCCCTCTTAGTTATGGCTATTGGGATATTGTATTTAAGGCTACTAGAGTATATAACACAACAATTGCCGGAATGACTTTTTTATCAAGAAATACTGATGATAGTGGACTACTACTAGGCAATAAACTGAGTACTATAAATCTGAAAGATATCCACATATCTGAGTTCTATCCGGATTATTCAGCTGTGATAAGGCTTTCGTCAAGCAGCGAAAGGAAGACTATCTGGGAGAATGTTACTATTGAAGACATCATAGTCCCCAATAGGGGCCTAGTTAACATTGATCTTCCCATCTTTGGCTCCATTTCAAACTCAACGTTTCGTAATTCAGTATCGACCTATGTATCATCATCTGTCGGAGCCCACAGTTTGATTGGTATTGTTGGAGACAAGTCGCTTGAATTCGACAACTGCGAATTCAGCAACTTAACTATGTATGATGATGATTCCATCGCAATAACCGTAATTGGATCACAATTTCCCCAGCAGCAGGATCACTTCTCATTCAAGAATTGCTTATTTAGCAATAACAACTCTCAAGGTGGAGTTATGAATGTGGCATCATATAACAATCCTCGCATAGACATCACCAATTGCACCTTCGCGGGGAACCTGGGTGATGCCTATACATTGATGGTCAATGGTGACGCGAACATCACCAATTCCATCTTTTGGAATGACACACCTTACCAGATCAAAGTAAATGATATGTATGGCAATCCGAATGAGCATACCCATCTGACGATTGATCACTCTCTGGTCAAGGATGGCATTGCTGGCATAATGCCCTACCCGATTCCGGGAAATACGATAGACTTCCTGGCTTCCAGCATCAATGCCGATCCCCTCTTTGCGGGAGGCTTGGATATCCATGATCCGGAGTTCTACAGCCTGTCGGAGTTTTCTCCCTGCATCGATAGCGGCACCGAGCATACGGATGAATTAGCATTACCGCCTTATGATTTGGCGGGTAACTGGCGCGTCTGGAACAACCGAATCGATATGGGCGCATTTGAATATGGCTCCGAGCCCTGGGTTGCCATTGATGATCCGGTGCTTCCCCCGATCCCGGAATCCAATCTGACCGCATATCCCAACCCCTTTAGTGCTTTTACCAATATCAAGGTAAGCGCTTTGAACGGCTCAGCGATAAAACACACGAGCGTACACAGTGCAAGTATCACTATTTACAACGTCAAAGGTCAGAAGGTGAAAAGCATTGAGCTGGATCCCCATAAAGCGGGTGAGCAAATCACTGCCTGGGATGGCAGAGATGCCGAGGGCGTGCTTTGTTCCAGTGGAGTTTACATCGTCAATCTGATGGTGAATGGCAGGAAGCTCAGCGGGAAGAAAGTGACACTCTTTGCTGCTGCGCAGCGTTAGGCAGCGCTTCGCGCGGTAGTATTGGCTGCAGAGCTTGTTTGACATGGCGTTATGGGTCCCTTTGTTTGACATGGCGTTTTGAGGGACAAGAGGGACAATACCACGGATTTTAAGTCATCCCACAAGCTCTGCAGCTAGTGACACTGATTATTCAACGGTCTTTCGCATATTACACTCAAGGAATTCCGTGATAATTCGTCTTCATCAGTTCATTCTACGTTTCATCATTCCAGAAACTGTATAGGGAAGCGGTGAAAATGAGATCAACAGGCAAAAAAGTGATTGACAGGAAAGGGGGGATGAAAAACAAGGTTACTAGCAAGATACAAACCAGAACATAGAGTGAGCCAGAAAAAAGATA
>JAVEYV010000224.1:0-4295 GCA_034003305.1 Spirochaetia bacterium
GAACAAGGCCGCTAACTCCCAGGAGGCCTCCAAGCTTCTCGCCGATCAAAGCAACCAGGCACTGGCCTCCTGGCTGAGCTCGGCCACAATCAGGGCACTGCTTCAGCTCTCCAGACCCTCGGATAAAGAAATACTGTCTATACCCTGCCCGATTTTCGACGGCGTCGTTCTGCCCTCCGACGGCTTCGAGGCTCTGTCAGACCCCAAGCGGCGGGCGGACGTTCCCATCATAATAGGGACAAACAGCGAGGAGACCAAGCTTTTTCTCCAACTCGCCATGAATCCCCGAAACCCCCACTACCCGCGGCTGGTCGAATTGAGCAGCCTGCTCTGGAAGGCTGAGGGAGCCGACAGCGTTGCCGATGCCTATGCCGGCAGCGCCGACGGGGAGATTCCTCCCGGCAAGGTCTACCTTTACCGATTTGACTGGGGAGCGGCGGACGAGGAAGAGGAGGGGGTTATGGGCGGCATCGCCAGCCGAAGGCTGGGGGCTTCCCATGCCATGGAGATACCTTTCTTTCTCCAGACCGACAGCCTTTTCGGCTCGGGATTCCCCTTGCGCATCTACACCAGGGCCAATAAAAACGGAAGACTGGCCCTGCAGTCCGCCATCGGCGAATACCTTGCCGACTTTGTCCGTACAGGCGATCCCAACCACAACCTGGATTCCTCTTTGGTGGGAAGAATCTACTGGGAACCCTGGGATCCAAAGTCGGAAAAACCAAGCTATCTCGTGCTTGACGCAGGGTTTAAACAATTGCTGCTCCGGCTCGAACAGGGCCGGGTGCGCCGGGAGGATGTTATTCTGGAAATTGCGGACAACAGCGCCCCCGGTCTTAAAACCCAATTCATACGGCTGGCTCCCCTATTCCTCTAGGCCTTTCTTCTGTCGCGGCTTGAGTTTCTTTGTTGACAGGGTGATTATTGATTACTATACTAATGTATAGTATATGGATGTTAAGGGTAAAATCGATATCCTCGCCGACGCAGCTAAATACGACGCATCCTGCTCCAGCTCGGGCAGCGCAAGACCCGGCACGGCAGGGGGCTTAGGCAACGCGGCGGTCGGGGGCATCTGTCATTCCTGGGCCTCCGACGGCCGCTGCATATCCTTGCTGAAGGTGCTGCTCACCAACGCCTGCGCCTACGACTGCGCCTACTGCGCCAACCGCCGCTCCAACGACCTGCCCAGGGCCAGCTTCGAGCCCGACGAACTGGTGCGCCTGATTGTGGACTTCTATCGCCGCAATTACATCGAAGGGGCCTTTCTTTCCTCGGGGGTATCAGGCTGCCCCGACTCGACCATGGAGCGGCTTATCAGCGTCGCCCGCCGGCTTCGAACCAAGGAAGGCTTTAACGGCTACATCCACCTCAAGATTATTCCCGGCGCCTCGGAAGCACTGGTGCTGGAAGCGGCTCGCTGGGCCGACAGAGTTTCGGTGAACATCGAGCTTCCCAGCGCCGCAAGCCTTTCAAGGATAGCGCCGGATAAAAATCCCCGGGGAATTTTCGGGCCCATGCGGTTTTTAGCCCAGGCTTCAGGCTACCCTGTCTCCGCCCTGCCCCCCGCCGAAGCGCCTGCCCTGGAAGCTCCCGGGAAGAAAACTCAGAAGGAATCCGCCGCTCTCAAAGCCCTGGTTTCAACAAGGCCGGGAGGCTCCGAGGGGTCTGTCTCGCCCTACCCGCAGTCGGGCGGCATCAAATCAAGACCAATCCGCCCCGAGGCGCCCCTATCCTTTGCGGCCCGGCGCAGGCTGCACAACCCCCGCGCCACCCTCATCCCCGCCGGGCAGACCACCCAGCTCATCGTGGGCGCCAGCCCGGAATCCGACGCCGTCATCCTCAATCTGGCCGAAAACCTCTATCACAGCTACGACGTGCGCCGGGTGTATTATTCTGCCTTCATCCCCACCGGCGCCGACCCCAGGGTGCCCCAGATTGCCTTTCCGCCCCTGGCTCGGGAGCACAGGCTCTATCAGGCCGACTGGCTCTTCAGGTTTTACGGTTTCTCGGCCTCGGAAATCCTCGACTCCAGCCACCCCTATCTGGATCTTCGCATAGATCCAAAAAGCGATTGGGCCTTGCGCAATCTTGACCGTTTCCCGCTTGAGCTCATCACGGCCGAGTACGAAGATCTCCTCAGAGTGCCCGGCATAGGACCCAAGTCTGCCCAGCGCATTCTCAAGGCCAGACGGCATTCCTCTCTCAGCCTCCAATCCCTCTCCAGGCTTGGAATTGTCATGCGCAGGGCTTCCTGGTTTCTCACCCTCAAAGGACGGTTGGTCAGCCGGGAGCTGGATTCAGGGCGAATCGAGCGGCCGGAGCTGCTTAAGAAAATTCTCATGGATCCGGCCTTCAGGCGAATGGAGGGGAATCAGCCCGAGCTACCCTGGGAGGATGCCCAATGAGTGACTTCTTCACACCGGAGGAGCCTTTCTGCGAAGAAATCACCTATCGGGACGGGTTTGCCGGCTTTCTCTGCGCCGTGGACGAGGCACTGCGCCGCAGCCCCTCAAGCGGGAGACTTCCCCTCATTCGGGCCGAAGAAAACACAGCGGGCCTCTTCGATGAGCTTCACGCGATCGATACGGACCTTGGCAGGGCTGGAGAATTCTGGGCTCGGCTGCGGCGCGTAAGTACACCTGCCGCCAAAACCTGCTTCGCTGCCTTCTGTTCGGACCGCAAGGACAAGGAAAGGGCGGTCTCCCGGGTAATCGCGAGAATTCTGGACGAAGGGCATCAGGCTCTGGAGGATCTGGGAGACGCGGATGTCGCAGACCTGCTGGCCTCGAGCCGCCGCTGCCTCGGCGAGGCCCACAGATTCTGCGGCCTTGTCCGTTTCGGTGAACTGAAGGATTTAGGCTGGTACGCCCCCATAAGGCCCGACTGCGACATTCTCCCCTTTATCGGGGATCATTTTTCAAACCGATTCAGCGGTATGCCATTCATCATCCACGACAGCGGGAGGGCTAAGGCAATCCTGCACGAGCCGGGCAAGCCGTGGAAGATAACGCTGGGCTTTACGCGCCGGGAAGCATCTGGGCAGAGGTTGTCCCTGCCTCTCACCGAGGAAGAACTGCAAGTCCGGGAAGACTGGCGTCGGTATTTCAACAGCATCGCCATTGTTCCGCGGCGAAATCTACGGCTCCAGGCCGGCCACATGCCAAAGAAACATTGGGAATATCTGCCGGAGATGGAGGACAGCCAGGACCATGGGCTTGTCTTGAGGGACAGCCTTGGAAGCGGCAGCTCACTCAGCGGACTTTTTCTGCAGCGTTTCGGGAATGCTCGCCAAGAGGGGGATTCTAACCAGCAGATCGATGCCGGCGGCTATCAGAAAAATCCACTGCCCTCCCAGGGTATCCCAGATCAAGCCCGATAGTATCGCCAGAATCGCCCCGATTCCCATCTTGAAAAAGCGCAGCACTGCCATCCAGTCTCCGATATCTTCGGAGGCTACCTGTTCGAAAGCCATAGCGCCGGCAACGACCTGGGTAATGGGGAATACTCCCAGCATGAGCCCGGAGAGAAGCAGCATGGCCGGATGGGAGGAAACGACGAGGATAATATTGCTCAAGGCGAAAAGCGGCGCCAGGGCGTAGAGAACTTTCTTTCTTCCTATCCTGTCGGCCAGATGCCCCAAGGGAAGACCTGCCAGGAGGCTGACAAGCGATGCTGCGGTGACCATGGCGCCCAGGATGTAGGGGCTGGCCGCTTTGGCTTCTCGGGCGAATAGCTGGATAAAGGGAAGCACCATGCCTGTGGGAAGATAGGTGAGGCAGGAAACGGCAACATAGCGCCGCAGCTTCTTATTATCCTGCAGCAGTTTAAAGGATATCCGGCTTCTGTGGGAGCCGGACCCAGCCAAAATAGTCTTTTTAAAAGTCTTTTCTTTCGGCTCCGCCAGATATCCGCATTCGCCGAGATTGCGTTTGACAAAGAGAAAGACCCCCAGCTCGCCTGCAAAGACTAAAAAAAACAAAGGACGAAGGTTGCCGATAGTAAGTCCGCCCAAGGCGCCGACGATGAGGGCTCCCGCTGCGGGACCGATAAAACTCATCACGCCCAGGGCGACGCTCTCGCAGGAACCCATGGCGGTCGCGCGGCTCTCGTTGCGCAATGAGCTTCCGCAGACTACGCTGCAGCAAAGACCGGCTTCGGTATTGCCCAGCCACCAGATAATAATTCCAATAACCCCTACGACCCCCACCCAGGAGCTGCCAAGAATGAAGTAAGCCCGCGCGGTGATCGCTATGCCGCCCAGATACACTCGTTGGGTGCCTTTTCTGCGCATC
>JAVEYV010000225.1:0-4283 GCA_034003305.1 Spirochaetia bacterium
CGGCCTCTATGCCACCCCGGCAGCCTCAACAGGCATGTCCAATTCACCCCGGGGCAATGCCCGCTACATGGTGGACTTCAACGCCGCCATGGCGATGAACGCCCTTTATATTTCCGCTCTTGGCGACATCCTCAACGACAAGGACGTGTCCTTCCTCTTCAAACGGGATTATTTTTCCCTTAAAACCCGGATCAACGGCAAGATGTGGAATATCGAGGAGGGGTTTTACTACGACCTGGACGAGGCGGAGCGTCAGGTAAAGACCAAGACTATCGGTTCATACTGGCTGCTGCTGGCCGAAATTCCCAACGAAGAAAGGGCGGAAAAGCTTATCGCCAAATTGCGGGACCCCGCCTGCTTCGGCCTGGAAAACCCCTTTCCTACCCTCTCGGCGGATCATCCGGCCTTCGACCGCAAGGGCGGCGGCTACAGGGGTTCGGTGGTCACTGCGTTCAGCTTTATGGTGATAAAAGGGCTGGAGAAGTATAACTTTTACGAATTCGCCCGGGACTGCGCCATCCGGCACCTGTACTTCATTCTCGATTCCATGCACGCCTCGGCGCCCGAGGGGCACCAGAAAGACCACAAGCCGATCGTCTGGGGGGCCTACCAGCCCCAGGCCGAGGGCAAGGCCGTCTGGGAGGGCCATCCCGAATGGCCCTATCCCCACTATCTGCCCTTTAACGGTCTGGCTTCGGTCACCCTGATGATCGAGAACATTCTCGGGCTCTATGTTTCTCTGCCCCGTAAAACCGTGGACTGGATCATTCCCAATCTGGAGATCATGGGCATCGAAAATCTTTCGCTCAAGCGCAACATGGTCACCATCCTCTCCTCCAAATCGGGTCGAGGCTGGGAGATTCACATGGAGAGCGAAAAACTCTACTACTTTACCATCAACGTGCTGAACAAGAAGAAAAAGACCCTGCCCATACCCTCGGGCAAGTGTTCGATGCTTATCGATAAAATATAGGGTTGTGGGGATAAGTCCAGACAGGATGCCAGGATAGGGCAGGATCGACGAGAAAGCGTCCTTTGAGGGAAGAACAAAATATTTAACTATTTCTATATTATATATAAAAATAAAATATAATAATCATGAGAATCCTGTTATCCTGTCCAAGGGCTTTTATAATACCTTCACCACAATCGAGCCCATCAGGGCTATGCCCGAGACATCCACCCAGGGCATGCCCGGCACGATGCGCTGTTCCACCGAACCCTTTACCGTAGCCTCACCCATGAAGGGGAAGGCCGACATTTTAACCGGCAAGCCCTCGGGCACGATTATCTGAATTTCACCCATAATCGCCATGGCGTCTATCTTGAGGCGTCCGGGCGGCAGGGTAGTGCCCCGCAGGTCGAGAGTTGTGCTTCCCATAAGGGTAAAAGAGGTGGCCTGGTCGGAGTTGAGCCATTCGCCTCGAAGCTTTCTGTCCCCCATGATGCAGAGCGAAAACTCCGGGGAGCCGCTCTTGTCTTCTGTTGGAATGCGCTCGAGCCCTTCGGGCATGGGCCTGGACGCTCTTGATAGCCTGGCTTCCGCTCGTGCCGCGGGGCTTTCCATCCGCCGGGGTTCGGGCTGGGGGAGACCTTCGATCTGTCCTGCTATCTCTGCGGGGAGATTTGCTTTTTGAATCTGTTCAGCCTTCTGCTCATACTCCTCAAGACTTAAAGAACCATTGGCAAAGGCTTCGGTTATGAGATCCAATGCCTGGTCCCGCAGCGCGGGAAGCCTGCGCGAATCCTCAGCCCCATGCTTCAGGCTCCTTTCTGTATCCATCAACGGCTCCTTGCCGACCTTTCTGCGCTGCAGACGCCAATGGTGCTGCCCTCGAAAAGTCTTCCCTCTAAGATAGCGATTGTATTGGGAATATTTCTACCCGCGGCGCAAATTACCCGTATGCCCGAGGCCTGGGCTCTCGCCGAGGCTATGGGATCGAAGGGAAGGTTGGCTCCGGGCTTCCATACCGATCCCACCAGGTCGCGGAATTCCTCCCAGGATATCTCGTCGATGGGCGAGGCTGCAGGATCGAGCTTGGGATCGGCGGTGTAGACCTTGGCTATGTTGGAAAGGTTGAGCAGGGTGGAGGCCTCGAAGCGCTCGGCCAGGAGCACAGCGTCGTAGTCGCTGGAAAAGCCCGGCTTCCATCCGGAGGCGACCAGAACCTTGCCGGTGAACACGATCGGCCCCGAGGGATCGGTCACCACTTCGTCGCTGCAGAGTTCGCCCATGGCGGCTTTGACAAACTGAGCGTTGATTTTAGTCGCCGCTATTCCCAGCCAGTCCAGGTCGGCGTCCCGGGCCGCGTTGCCTGAATGCGCTTCGCCCCTTAAGCGCCAAAACTCCCTGAGGGCGTTCTGGTATGTCCTGGCGGGACCCCCGCCTCCGATAACGAGAATCAGGCGCCTGGAAGCGTCGCTCTCGAGCCAGGACTCGAGGCTTGCCCTGAAGCGGAGCAAAAAGTCTGTATCGGGGCCTTCGGGCGGCGCGACTATCGAACCGCCTAAGGATAGAACATAGGTCATGGCTTCCTCCCGGCTGTTGAGCTTGGTGCATGCTGTTTCGTCAGTTCAGAGTAATCCATAGCTTTCGGCCAGCATAGTACCGAGGGGCATGCCTTCCTTAAAAAGAATGGTGTGCATGCCTGCCTCCTGGGCCGCGGCAATGTTGCCGGGCATGTCGTCTATGAAAAGACAGCACTCCGGCTCGGCCCGGGCTTTTTCGAGACAGACTCTGTAAATTTCCGGCTCCGGCTTTATAAGCCCCAGATCGCAGGAGAGAAGGATCTCATCGAAGGCGGCGATCCAGTCTCTGCCCTGGGCAACCCGGGCCGAGCCGAACATCCGTTCCTTGCCTTCCCAGTTCATGTTGGAAAGCATCAGGAGGCGATACCCTTCTTTCTTAAGCCGTATGATGATATCGATCACCGCGATGTTTATGGAAAACCAGCTGTCCATGTCCAGAACCGCCAGCCGGACAGCCAGGTCCCGGTCGACTTTCTTTCCAAAAGGCGCGGCTACCATGCCCCAGTAGGTCTGGGCATCGAGGCTGCCCCGGTCGTATTCGCCCCTCACCGAGGCATAGGCCTTGGGGAAATCCTCCCATGCGATGCCCAGAAGCGCTGCCATAGCCCGGGCAATATCCTTGTCCTGCGCGTGGGTAATCACCTGGCCGCAATCGAAAATCACTGCTGCAATTTCTGCTTTCATAGTTTCCTTTCAAATGATGAAGTAGTATGGCTGAATCCACCGCTCATAAGCCAACGGCCATGTCGAAAATCGGGTCTTCTCCGTTTTTGTATTCGTCGAAGGTCGCGACTCGAATATTTTCAGTCTCGGGCTCCAGGACAGCCCTGGCAGGATAGATCCCCGTGGCGCTGTCGTATTTCCAGAGCTTGCTGGACCTGCCTACTATGAGCCCCGAGCGGGGCAGCTGGAAACGGTATACTTCTCCGTAATGCCTCAGGGGCTCCACCAGGGGCTCTCCTGTCAGCACAGCTCTTCCCCTGGATGATCCCGAAGCCCCGCAGGCCTTGAGAATATCTGCGGCGTTTTGCATGGCCGAGGAATAGGTAGCGCTGGAAACCAGCACGATCACTCCTCCGGGCGCCGAGGCCAGTTGTTTTTCCGCCAGACGGGAGGCGAACCTGGTGCCGGGTATGGAGTTGCCGCCGGAATTGTAGCGGAGATCGACGATAAGGCGTTGCGGGGCGCCGCTGGTCGACCGCTCTCCCGGTATGGATGTATTGGGCAAAAGCGACAGGGCCTTGTTCAGCGTAGGCCAGGACTTCATATCGCAGTCGTCGTAGCGAAGATACAGTACATCCTCGTGGCCGGGAACCTGGGCAAACCACCAGGCCTGGCCAGGTCTGGACCGAGTAAAATGCCTGCTGGCTCCAGGTATTTTTTGCAGGACCGTTTTCCAGCCCTTGGCGCTCATGTCTTCGGGGGCGAAACTGAGGGTTATCGTTTTTGAAGAATCAGCCGGATCTTCGATAAGGACGCTGAGATTACCCGAGGCAGGGGCGAAACCCAGGCCGCGGCTCAAGGCGGGGTAACAAAAGCTCTGCATAATTTCGTTGCGGATTGCCTGGGGAAGGAGCGCTTTGGCCGCTCCGCTTCGCACCGCGCTCTCCAAGGGAAGGTAATCTGTCATCTTCTCCACTGCGGCATCAAGGCTGTAAGAGCCGATGCCCTTAACGGCAAGGCCCAAATAGGCTTCGTGAGCCTCGTCGGTGGCCGCCTGCCTGGCTTCCCATCCCTCGAAGCTTTCCAGATCG
>JAVEYV010000226.1:0-4280 GCA_034003305.1 Spirochaetia bacterium
CCCTGCGTTTCGCCGGCCTGGCCCCCTTCAATCTGTCATTTTTCGCAGGCATGGACGGATCGACTGACCTGGTCTTCGGAATCAGATCGGGGCGGCTTTTTCAAAACTCGTCTGAGTTTTGAAAAAGCCTTGTTCTGATAATCTTGATTTACGCCGTGGGCGTCTAGAAAAGCCCGGCCTCGGCATCGCTTCGGCTCAAGGGCTTCTTGAAGCGCCAGAGCAGAAGGGCAACGAATAGCATGTTGATTACGCTCGCCGCCGCGAAGAGGTTCCATTTGGGGTTTCCCGATGCGACCGAGCCCACGTAGGAATGAAGCTTTACGCCTATGGTGTAGAGCCTGTCGTCGCTCAGAAACACCAGGGGCACTAGAAAGCCGTTCCACGCCGAGATAAAGGCCGCCATCATCCCGGCGGCAACAGCCGGAGCGCAGAGCGGCAGAAGAATGCTTTTCAGGTATCCGAATCCTCCCATCCCCTCCAGCGCCGCGGCTTCTTCATAGCTGGCCGGAAGCCGGTCCAGATAGGCCTTGAGGCTGAAAACCGCGAAGGGCAGGACGTGAAAAAGGTAGACGGTGATTACCGGTGTGTAGCCGCCCAAAAGTCCAAGAATTCTAAAAATAATAAACAAGGGTATTAGGGAGTGTATGCCGCCAGCCATGCCCAGGGCTTCAAGGAAGGTAAATGCCTTAGCGCTCTGAGCCTTGCCCGCCCTGGAAAGCCAGAGGGCCGCGGGAAGCGAAAAAAGCGGGATTAGGAGCGCCGTGATGCCGGCGGCGAAGAGGGTGTTCATAAAATATCCAAGGATTCCCTCCTCGACCAACACGGTGCGGTACGGCCGAGATGACAAAAAGCGGGGCACAAGCCCATCGACGAATACCGCCGACAGATCGGAAAACGATAGCCAAAGAAGCACATAGAGCACCAGGGCGGCGGATAGCGGAGCCGCCAGTTTTACCAGAAAGCTTCCTCCCTTCCACAACAGTTCCTGGACGAGTCCGGATCGGGCGATCTTCGTTCCTGTAATTCTGCCTTTCGCGCGGAGAATTTTTTTTCTGAACCGAAACCACAGAAAGACCAGAAGGATGACCAGGATCCCCACCGCCACCGCGTAGGCGGAGGCGACACCGTAGTCGGCTTCGTTCCTGAAGGCGTCGTAGAGAAATATTTCCAGGGTTGTCGTGGCGCCGACGATGTTTTTTTCGGTTATGCCCCCTGGAAAAGGCGGGCCTCCCGCGGTCATCAGGAAGGGAACGGAAAACTCCTTGAAGGATTTTACAAAATCCAGGGCCCACATTAGTCCAATCGTGCCTTTTAAAAGAGGCGCCTGGATGTTCCTGGCCAGGGCCCAGCCTTCGGCGCCGTCGATCCGCGCAGCCTCGAAGAGGCCCTTATCCAGGCTTTTTAGCGAAGCGTAGAGCGCTAGAACCACCAAGGGCACTCCCAGCCAAATATCCACAGTCAATGCGGCGATGAACCCGGCAACCGGATCGGTGAGGAGGTTTATCTCACCGCCGAAGAGGGCCGAAAGCATGGATCTGCCTCCGCTCCCGTGAACGATCATCCGCCAGATAGGTATGGATATGAATGAAGGAATTCCCCAGGGCACGAGAATGGCGGCGTAGAGCAGTTTGAAGGATCGGCGGGCTTTGAAGAGGGCGCAGGCGAGGATAAAACCTATACCGACAGAAATCCCGGCCGACAAGAAGGCCCAGAGAAGACTTATGCCCAGCGAAAGCGCAAAAGCCCTGTCCTCGACCAGGGCACGGAAGTTTTCCAAGCCCGCCCAGCTTCGTACTCCCCAGCTGTCGTGGAAGACTGACTCGTAGCCGGCGGCGGCGAAGGGAAGCAGGCCCGCGGTCAGGACCAGGAGAAAGAGGGGGATGAGGGAGAGCCACGAGATCCGTGAAGAGCCCAGGATTGAGGATTTCATATACGAAACTGAACACTTTTCATTGAAAAAATCCCCTCACCCGGCGCTTCTGTCCATGCCATGCTCCATCGAAACTAGAAAATCAGACGTATGGAGGCTATCCGTTTTACATTCTTGATGCCTTCGGGGAGCCGCTCGGCCCCCTTGTCCCAGACCAGCACAAGGGGGAACTCATCGGGGCCCAGGGATTCGGAGTCCCTGTACATCGCAAGAATGATGTCGTTGTTTTCGTGGAGCTCCTTGGAATCGAGCCTGATCGAATAGCCGTCATCGGCGATAATCTCGACTCCATACCCTGCCTTGGCGGCCGCGGCGTCATAGGCGAGGATTCCCGAGCCCTGCCTGTGGGGGGCGTAGAGTGGGTCGTCGGCGTAGGCCACAAGGAGATGGAGGGGGAAGCCCTTGTAATTCGCCTTGACGTCTTTGCGTTCGAAGGCGACCTCCCGGCCGTGGCAGCTCACGCAGGACTGAAGCGTGGAGCGGTCGAGACTGCCGTTCATTTTCCCCGAATAGCCTAGATTGAAATCTTTGAAGCCCTCCTGCCTCACCACAATCTTCTGTATCATCTTGACCGAGGAGTGCCCGTCGATATTGGGCGCCTGCGGGCCTACCTTTATGGTTCTGATATAGCCCGGATCCTTGGGTAGGTAGTCTCCGTCCATCTTGAAGGCTAAAAGCCATTTTCCCTCGGATTCGTCCAGGATCAGCGAGCCGGGATAGGTCATTTCGTAGCCGTCGGTGGCGATAAAGCTCACAGCGTCCTGGGCCTTGAGATCCATGTAGCGGCCGAGCAGGGCTGAAAGGGAGATGCCGCCGTAGACATTGGTATATTTTGTGCCGGCGCTGGTGGTGTAACTGCCCGAACCCTCGCTGTAGGCCGAATCTTTTTCCATCTCGGCAAGGCTCAAGGAGGCCTGCATGCCGTTGATGTCCAGCTCAAGAGCAAAGGCTTCTGCCTCGGCGGAAGCGGCGCCGGGCGCCAGGCTGGCGGAGATGGAAACCAGATCCTTTACCCAGAGGTTCTTGGGCGCGTCGCCGACGGTCATCGGCTTGGCCAGGTAGGTCCCGGCTTCGATATCGGCGAGAATGAGCGCCTGCGGTTCTACATCCTTGGTGGAAAAACTGACCGAATACCCGTCGGCTGCGGTAAGGATAATGTCGTAGCCCTTAGCCCAGAGTTCCGAGTCGAAGCTAAAGGGATGGGCGGAGTCGCTGCCGTCCACCATGGCGATAACAGCGGCCAGGCTTAGGCCTGAATACTCCACGGAGCTCCCTTTTTTATCCACCGTCTTGCGCAGGTAGTGCTGTCCCGCAGATTTCAGCTTCAGATAATAGGCCTGGCTGAGTCTGTCGCTTCTGAAGCCCTTCAGGGCGAGGCTCCAATCCGCCCCGGCAGAGGCGGAACTGCCTGCATCGGCGGTACTCGCGGTGTCGAGGGTACTCGCGGTGTCGGCGTCGATGCCGGCAGTACCACCGGCGTTCAGGCTGCTTTTCTGGGAACTGCAGCCCGCCAGGAGCAATGCGAACACCGCAAGCAGCATACCGCAGACCGCACGATGCGATCGTCCTCCGCCGGTTTTTTCCATGTACATTCTCTTCTCCTTTGTTCGTCTATCGCGCCTGTAGATTTGCATCGATCAGGCGTCTGGCTTCTGCCAGCGCTTTTTCAGGTTCCATTGTTCCGGAGAGAATAAAACGGAGTATTTTCCACATGATGTTCTTGTAAACCGCATAGCCTGGCCCCGGAGGAATCACCAAGCCGATCTCGGCGCTCCGCGAAAGCTGGCGATTGTAGCGATTGCCGTCTTTGGCGGCATCCCAGGCGCTTTCGTTGGCCGGCATCTTGGACAGGGCAGTGGTAAAACGCTGCTGCACGCCGATGCCGCCCAGGTGCTCCAGCAGCCTCTGGGCGCTCACCGGCGATCGGGAGGAACGGCTCATGGCAAAGGCCTTGAAATCCAGCAAGGGGGCCACGGGGCGACCTGCAGAGACTGCCAGAGGGTAGGGAGCGACGTCGAAGTCCAGGCCAATCCGCTCGAACTCGGGAATAGAGTAGGAGCCGCTCAGGATCATACCGATCTCGCCCGATGCGAAACGCGCCACCATGGCGTCCCGTTCAAGGGCTTCCAGCCGTCCTGATTTAATCATGCCGAGCATCCAGGCAAGGGCCTTTTGGGTGCCCGGGTCGTCGGGGCGGACGCCCCCGTCAGGGTCGCTGATGCTCGGCTTGCCGAAACCCGAGGCGAAGGGAAGCAGCCAGTAGGCCGAGTACAAATTCCAGGACAGGGGCGTCCGCCCCATGGCCGCCACCGAATCGGCTATCCCTTCCATGTCATTCAGCGTCCAATCG
>JAVEYV010000227.1:0-4274 GCA_034003305.1 Spirochaetia bacterium
GGTTGACGACGCCGGACAGTTGGTGGAGGTTGTGGCTGGGGATGTGGAAAAGGCCTGGTATCAGGCGGTAAAGGTGAGCGAATCCATGTATCTTACGCCGATCCCCCGAAAAGTCAAGATTGCCGTGGCCGCCTCTTCGGGCTATCCGCGGGATATAAATCTGTACCAGGCCCAAAAAGCCCTGGACCATGCAGACAAGGCTACGGTGGAGGGAGGGACTGTCATTGTCGTGGCCGACTGCAAGGAAGGCTACGGCGAAAAGATTTTCGAATCCTACATGAAGGCCGGGTACACAGCCCAGGGCATCATGGATGCTGTAAAGGCCAACTTTGTCATTGGCGGCCACAAGGCTTACGGTTTTGCGAAGGTAGCAGCTGAAAAGAAGGTTATTTTCGTGACCAGCCTCTCCGATGAGGTGGTGGCAAGCCTTTTCGCCCGAAAGGCGGCGACCGTTGAAGAAGCGGTGCGCATGGCCCTGGAAGATCAGGGATCAGATGCCGACTTCATCGTATTCCCAGAGGGGAGCGTGACAGTACCCTATGTAGCTTCCTAGGTTTCGGCCTTTGGGGTTGATCCCTGAGAATCCGATACTAGCATTTATGCACCGAAGGCTCAGGCGGCGAAAATTTCGCCGCCTGAGCCTTCTAATACCGGAAGAGCCTTGCGGCATCCCCGCCTTAACGAGGGGCGCCGCCAAGCCAGGCAATGATTGTTGCTATCAAGGCACTACGGCGAGGTTCAGGGAATCCGGGCTATGATATCCTTGAGCCAGGGTTTCTTGGCCAGATCTTTTTCCAGTCCTGCAGCCCTGGTCTTGTTAACATAATCCCTGTTCTCGAAATAATAATGATAATTGGTATGGACATCGTAGCTGCCCTTCATGAGAGCGAAGGCGTCCTCTGTCATAACCAGTTCCTCATCGGTGGGGATGACGAAGACCTTGACCTTGGAGCCTTCTCCGGTGATGTCCAGCTCTGCGTTGCGGCACTTGGCGAGGGCATTCTTTTTCTCGTCAATGATAATGCCCATATCGGCCAGGCCTTCAGTGGCGAGCTGCCGTATGTGGGGGCCCATCTCGCCGACGCCGGCGGTAAAGACCAGTGCGTCGACACTGCCGAGGGCTGCGTAATAGGCGCCGATGTATTTCTTGATTCTGTAGCTTTCCATGTGCTGGGCCAGCTGGGCTATGGGGTCGCCTTTTTCGGCCGCCAGCTCGATATCCCTGCGATCGGCCCACTTGCCGGTGATTCCCAAGACTCCCGATTCCTTGTTGAGTTTCTTTTCCACATCCGCGGCGCTCATGCCGGTGCGGCGCATCATGTGGAAGATGATGCCGGGGTCGATATCGCCGCTCCTGGTACCCATGACGAGGCCTTCGAGAGGGGTGAGTCCCATGGAGGTGTCGAAGGAGCAGCCGTTCTTGACCGCGTTGATTGAGGCGCCGTTGCCGATATGGGCGATGACGAGGTTGGTTTCGAAGGGATCCTTGCCCAGGAGCACTGCGGCTCGCTTGGCGTTGTAGAGGAAGCTGGTTCCGTGGAAGCCGTAGCGCCGAACCATGTGCTTTTCGTACCATTCCTGGGGAAGGGCGTACATGTAGGAGGAAGCGGGCATGGTCTGATGCCAGGCTGTGTCCATCACGGCGCAGTGGGGTACATTGGGCAGTACGGAGCGGGCGGCCTCCACGCCCATGAGGTTGGCCGGGTTGTGCAGGGGAGCCAGGTCGGTGAGTTCCTTGAAGGTGTCCAGGAACTCGTCATTGATGATAGAGGAGCGGGCGAAGCGGGAACCGCCGTGCACCATTCTGTGCCCCACGGCCTTGATCATTCCCATATCGGAGATTACCCCGTAGTCCGCATCGACAAGGGTGTTGAGGATGAGCTCTATAGCCACGGTATGATTGGGGCATTCATGCTCGACCACATAGTCGGGCTTGCCCGCTGCCTTATGCGTGATGGAGGAGCCGCCGATGGTAACACGCTCCACGATGCCGGTGGCGAGGATGTCTTTTTTATCCCAATCGTATACCTGGTATTTGACGGAAGAAGAGCCGCAATTCAGGGTAAGAATGACCATATTCTCTCCTATAGGGGTTTTTGGAATAGTACCACTCCGCGCCTGTCGCGACAAGCCAAAGACGCGGCCAAATTTACAGAAGCTGCACAGGGTCTATGTCGATCTCCAGGTAGACCGAGGAGGGGAGTTTCAAACCTTCGATAAGCGCTCGCACTGCATGATGAAGAAGACTGAGGCTGGAGGCGCGGAGCAAGAGCTGCCAGCGGTAAGAGCCCGCTATCATGCCCAGGGGGCACTCGGAGGGTCCCAGAAGTTCCACTCCCGAACTGCCGCCCGGCAGGCCTTTTCTGGCCAGCCGCCTCGCCGATCCAATACAGGCTTCCTTGTCTTTGGAGCGCAATACCAGGCGGGCAATTCGGGCAAAGGGTGGAAACTCCTGGGCCTGTCTGAGCATGAGTTCCCGGGCGTAGAAGGATTCCATGTCCATTTCGCTGGCCAGGCGTATGACCGGATTGTCGGGTCTGAAGGTTTGGATATAGACCCTGCCGTCAGGGTCGTAGCGTCCTGCCCTGCCGGCCACCTGGACTATGAGGGAGAAAACCCGTTCGGCAGCCCGGAAATCGGGGAGGTTGAGCCCAGCATCGGCCATGACGAGGCCGACAGTCTTGACCCCAGGGAAATTGAGCCCCTTGGCTACCATCTGCGTGCCCAGAAGCAGGTCGATCTTTCCCGTTCTGAATTCCTCGAGGATGGATTCGAGGCTGCCCTTCTTGGCCACCGAATCGGCGTCCAGTCTTCTGATAGACCAGTCGGGAAAGAGATTTTCCACTTCCTCGGCCACCCGCTCGGTGCCGAAGCCCTTCCAGCCCACATCCATGGAGCCGCACTCGGGGCAGGCCGACGGCGGAGCTGCCCTGTAGCCGCAGTAATGGCAGACCAGCTGGTTCTGCTCCTTGTGATAGGTGAGGGATACCGAGCAATTTCTGCAGCTCAGCTCGGCGCCGCAGGTGTTGCAGACGAAAAAATGGGAAAAGCCCCGGCGATTTAAAAAGAGGATGGATTGACGGCCTTCGGCCTTCGTTGCCTTGAGCGCCTCGACCAGACGGGGCGATATGGTGGCCTTCTCTCCCCTCATGTCCAGCACCTCAATGCTTGGGAAAGCCCCGCCCGCCGGGCGCTGGCGCAGGATTTCCTTTTTCATGGCTCCGCTGTCGCAGGAGTGCCAGGCTTCTACCGAAGGAGTGGCGCTGCCCAGGATGAGGGTAGCTTTTTCTTTTGAAGCCCTGTACATCGCCACCTGCCGGGCGTGGTAGCGCGGATTATTCCCCGATTTGTAGGAGCCTTCGTGTTCCTCGTCTATTACAATGAGCCCCAGGTTGCGCGCCGGGGCGAATATGGCGCTGCGGGCTCCAATGACCATTGCGGCCTCGCCCGAGAGAATTCGCCTCCACTCGCCCAGTTTCTGCGAAGGACTCAAGCGGGAGTGGATAACGGCGCAGGTGTCGCCAAAGCGCTTTCTGGCGGAGCGTATGACCTGACCCGTGAGAGCTATCTCGGGCACGAGGTAAATCACCGATCTGCCTGCGGCCAATTGAGCCTCGGCAAGCTGTAGAAACACCTCGGTCTTTCCTGTTCCCGTGGGGCCGTAGAGATAGCTTGTGGAAGGTCCCGAGGCGAGAATACTCTCAAGGGCTTTTTTTTGCTCTTCGGTGAGGGGAAGAGCCTTGTCCCCGATGACAAAATCCTCCAGTTCGCCCATGGCCTGGAGGCTCTCCCTTCTTCCCGAGGGGAGCATGGCTCCCAGGGCTTCGCCCAGGGAACAGAAGTACATGGTGGAGAGCCATTGGGCCAGTGCTATGGTGGAGGCATCGAAAAGAGCTTCCTTATCCACGCGGCGGATAATGGGTTTGAGCAGGCTTTCTTCAATGGGGCAGGTTTCGGCCTCTTCGACAACAAAGCCTGTGGCTTTTCTGCGCCCGAAGGATGCTTCAGCCCTGCAGCCCAGTCGGGCGGGGGAGTCGGGAGCGTTCTTGTACCAGTAGCGGGCTTCCAGGGGGAGAGAAAAGGCTAGCCTTAGATAGGGCTTAGCGATCGGGGCGCCGATGCCGCTCTGGGCGCTCTTGCCGCCCTTGGCGCCCTTGCCGCTCTGGGCGCCCTGCCCTTCCTGCTCAATCATGTATGCCGCGCTCCGCCTCGATGAGACTTCGCAGCCGCTTGAGATCCTCCCATGCCGGCCGCTTGAGACTTTCGTCCCTAAG
>JAVEYV010000228.1:0-4249 GCA_034003305.1 Spirochaetia bacterium
GATAGCATCGAAAAATTCGTCGGCCTCTGGGTCGTCGGCAGAGGCTCTGAACAGGCCGTCAGACCAGGGATAGAGCATGCCATTGTCCTTTAAGGCGCCCTCGGATCCGGACTGGCCGAGCTTCCTGGACAGGCCCCCTTCGGCCACGCTCAGCAACTCGAAAATGCCGCGACCATCGTTGACGTAGATCCCTGCCAGGTTCGCGAGCATTCGTTCTGGAAGCGTGATGAGTTTGGGCAGCGCTGCTTGCTGGGTTTCGGGTTTTGTCATGCCTCGTTTGCTTTTCAGGGCCAGGGTGAGCGTGCTTTTGGCGATATCGGCGACAGCGCTGTCGGCCCCGGTCGAGTTTCCTATGACGATGACGGCCAAGCCATGTTCGGGAAGAACTTCGAGGTGGCTCTTGAACGCAATGGTTGCGCCGTTATGCCAGAACAGCGGACCTGCCCAGGCTAGGGCAGGGTCTGTGAGTATGAAGGAGAGTCCCATAGATAAACCGCGATCGAGAGGATTGGCGGAGTTCTGGGGCTGAAGCATCTTTTCGAAGGTTTCTGGGCTCAGGATATGAATTCCGTCGATTGTCCCCTTGCCCAGGAGCATCGAAAGGTATCGGGTCATCTGGTTGGCGCTGGCGACGATGGAACCTGCTGCGGGTATGTTGATATAGACCTCGGGTATTTCCGCCCCGTCGGCGTATGGTTTGGAGAGCCTTTCCCTCAGGTTCGGGTTTGTTTTAAAGAAGGACGCCGGCGCCATCCCCAAGGAATCCATGAAGCTCTCCGACCAGGAAGCGAAATCCTGCCCCGATGCCGCCTCTATGACATCTGCGAGGAGAGACACGGCGGTGTTGGAGTATGACCAGCGGTATCCGGGCGGATACGTCGCGTTGTCCTCAGCCAGCCAGTCGAGCAGGCAGTCGTTGAAATCCGGATTCGGAGCGAGAGTGAAGCCTCCGTGAATGAGGTCGCCGGGGATGCCGGAGTGGTGGTTCATCATGTCGCGTACGGTTATTGGCCTGTTAGAGGCGGCGAAGGATCGCGCGGGAACTCCCAGCTTGAACTCAGGTATATAGTCCGTTAGCGGCCGGTCGATATCGAGTTTTCCCTGCTCGGCAAGCTGCATGACCATGATGCCGGTGAAGGTTTTCGAGACTGAACCTATCTCGAATACAGTGTCTGCATCGGCCAACGTGTTCGCGGCTAGGTCGGCGAAACCGAAGCCTTCGGTCCAGACCGCTCCGTCCCTATCCACCAGTGCTATGCTCATGCCCGCTATTGTGTCTTCGAGCATCGCCTTTTTTATCGCGGGGCGGATTTCAGCCGCCACATCCTCCCAGCCCTGCTTGAGCACATTCTGGGCTCCGGCTCCGGTGAGGGGCGACAGAAGCGCCAGTGCAGCCAACAGTGCACAGAATAATCTCGGATGTCTAAACGCTACACGGTTCCGCATTGTTGCATTACACTCCTTTTTATTCAAACAGGGCTTTTATTTTCATCGCCGCGCCGTAAGCGGCTCCTTGCATTCCGTACAGGTCGTCGAACTTGAGGTGGTTGCACACCATGATGATCGTAAAATCGCTTTCAAGATGGTGGCGCGCTACCGTGAAATATCCCATAATTCCGCCGTCGTGGCCGTAGCCTAGTCCTTTGGGATTTTCAGTGATTCCCAGCCCGTATCCCGCTGTTCCTTCAGGATTGGTCGGAAGCACCTCCCGCATGCGCGCTGCGTTTTCAGGACTCACTCCCGCCTCGCCGCGCATGAGGGCTCGGATCCATGCAGCCAGCTCTGGAAAAGTAGAAACCATATTTCCTTCGGCATGTGCGTAGGAGGCGTTGTCCTCTGTGGTTTCAAGAAACTGACCTTCCCCCGAGGAGTATCCGGGAAGGTAGGGTGAGCGCGGCATGCGGTCTTTTCCGGAGACTACCAGGTAGGTAGAGGAAAGGCCTAAAGGCCTTATGAATTCCGCATACAGAAATTCATCCAGGGATTTACCGGAAGCCCTCTCGATTATCTTGCCGAGCATGGAATAACCGGTGTTGGAATAGTGGTATTTCGCAGGCGGAGGTCCGTAAGTCAGCCCGCAGTTCGCCGCCACGGCCACAAGCTCGTCGATGCTAAAGCTGTGCTCGGGGTCTTGTTCGTTCATCCATTCAATGTAGCCTTGCCCTGCGTACGGCTGGGCCGCCTCGGCCGGCACAGCGTCGTTGCCCACATCATAGACTCCGGCGCGGTGTTGAAGGAGTTGGCGGATCGTTATCCTCTCCTTGTGGGGCACCGCATAATCCCGGGTATCAGGAAGGTAAGGAATATTCCGTCCAGGAATAAGTGAAGTCACTGTATCGTCGAGACGCACAAGGCCGCGCTGCTCCAGAAGCATTATAGCCGCGGCAGTGGTTGTTTTGGTAACGCTGGCCGCCCTGAAGTGCCACTCCGGTTTCGCTCCGGGCACTGTGCTGGCAAAATAGTCCCCCGATGGGACGCGCACGAGGACGGATAGGCCGCCCATCCCGCCAGGTAGGTTCATCGCGGTAAGCGCTTCCCCCAGATAGTCGTTCATTTTGTTTACAATAGTCTGTCGGCTATTGGATTGGAGAGCAGGCTGAGCCCAGAGCGATACGTTGGCAGAAAAGATCATTAGGGGAAGCAGCACTGATAACACGAACCCTGGATGAAGGCGACTGTGTCGTCTTTGCTTACACGCAACAGGTTTTTTCATGATAGTGTTTCCTCCTTGTAAAGGGGCGAGCTTGGTATAGCAGCCGTAACCTATATAGTATCATGCTGTAATTCCGAGGCCGCGATGTGCGCCATTGCCGGGTTCGGCTCGCTAGAATGAGATTATTATTTTATACCACTCTATATAATCGTACAACCTTGAAATTTTTCTTACATTATCCATGCCCGACAGGTGGAATTTCCGGTCGATCCCGGAAATCCCGGCATCCTGTCCGACTTGCTATAGCGGCGGAGTACCTAAGAATGAATCGAACCGAAGAAGATTTTTCCAGGCTTGTGGCGAAGTGCGAATATTAGTTAGGATGAGTCCATGTTTTCAGCGTTGCAAAGTGTGCTTTCGGTCATTGTCATGATCGGTTTGGGCTTTATTCTTGCCAAACGGGGCTGGTTCGAAGGGGCTTCGGCTTCCCTGGTGTCGCGGCTGGTGGTTTCCATCGCCCTGCCTGCCTACATGATCTCCAACCTTATGAGCGGCTATGACCGCCAGGGGCTAATCTCCATGCTGCCTGGCCTGCCCGTTCCGTTCATCACCATGATAGCGGGCTTTATTGTTGCTTCGTTCCTGGCCGTTCTGATAAAAATCCCCAAGGGACGGAGAGGAACTTTCGCTTCAATGTTCTCGCTTTCCAATGCGATTTTTATCGGATTGCCGGTAAATATTCTTCTATTCGGAGACATCAGCATTCCCTATGCGCTGCTCTATTATATCGCCAACACAACCTGCTTCTGGACTATCGGCACCTTCGCCATAGCGAACGACGGGGCGCTGCGCTCCGGCGGTAATAAGCCTTCGCTTCTCTCTTTCTCGGGGCTAAAACGGCTTTTTTCCCCGCCGCTTGTGGCCTTTCTTGTCGCAGTAATATTGATAATGCTGGAAATCCGTCTGCCCCGATGGGTCATGGACACGAGCAAATACCTGGGCAATATGACGACGCCCCTTTCCATGCTTTTTGTGGGCATCGTGATAGCCCGGGTTGACTGGAAGAAGCTTCGCTTCGGCGTTGACATGCTTGTCCTGGTGGCAGGCCGTTTTGTCTTCACCCCCCTTATCGTCTTTTTAATGGTGAAAAACGGGGATTTTCCGGTTTTGATGAAGCAGGTCTTCGTAATCCAGGCCGCCATGCCCGCCATGACTCAGACGCCCATCCTGGCCGAGGCCTACAAGGCCGATTCTGAATACGCCGGTCTCGGAACCTCCCTGACCACTCTGCTCAGCCTGATCTCGATTCCGGTCTACATGGCCTTCGTGGGGAAGATGTTCTAGAAGAAGTATTCAGCCGAAACCGACAAAGCGGCTAGTACGTTCACGCGCCGAAAACATGGCTCGCGATGTGGGCGTTCATCAGCATCTCCGAATACTCGCGCCGCCCCGGGTCAGCGCCGGCGGCACCCGCCACGATGAAGAGGGGTACCAGGTGTTCGCTGCGGGGGTGGCTTTCCAGACCGCCCGGGGCGCGCTTCCACTGGATGAGTGCGGCCCGGCGCTGCGCCGGATCGGGCAGATCGGAAGAGCGTC
>JAVEYV010000229.1:0-4237 GCA_034003305.1 Spirochaetia bacterium
ATCGATTGTACATATTTCCCCAACCCACGAAGCACTAAGCTGGGAGGAGTGTACAAGTATGAAAAAGTCTGCTCTCATGCTCTTTGCTGTTATTGGCTTAGCGATTTGCTCCTGTTCCCACTACGGACCTAAAACAGGCGATCTGGAAGGCTTTGAAATCTACTTTTCCACTAATCCCGACAACATAAAAGCCATCGCTTCCGGCAGAGATGTTTCGTCGGCTCAGGCCAAAGGAACGTATTACCCGAGAAACGGAGCCCTGGGCTTTACCAAGTTCTGGTTTCCCGGCTTGGAAACCTACAATGCTTTAAAAACTAAGGGCAGCTTTGCCAATGGCGTTGTTCCCTTACAAGCAACAGATCTTGCGGGATTAAGTTTTTATAAAGCTATCGATAGAAGCAATGATAATCCATTGATATTGGATGCGGCCTCAGGAGTGCCGTACAGCCCCGAGATAGATCTACCTTACGGCGCGCTCTACAAGGGCCTCGTAATTGAATACGTGTTTTTACAGATCGAGATGGATGATTACAGACTGCGGTATTATACCCAGGACTCCAACCAGGATAATAAGGGCTACAAGCCAGGCGACGTGCTCATCGACCTCAAGAGCGACAACGAGGGCTGGAAATACCTATACAATAAAAGGGTATTTACCTTTGATTATAATTATAAAGACCATCAATTCCCTTCACACACCTATGAGCGAATAGAGAATTGTGAATGCGAAATCGGGCTATTTCTTTCCGCCGAAAGAAGGCCCGCAGCTATCTATTATGAAAACTGGAAATACCAAGGAGGCATAACGGGCGAGACCCCAAGTTACATCGAAGATTATTTGCGAAAAAATGATCTTGCAAGACTAAACACGTATGAATCGGATTCAACTAAGCTTTATGAAGACCAGACGCTTGTCCAGATATTCCGCCCCAATCCTGACGTGCCTATCGACGGCAGCGGCGGCAGTTTTACCGCAGAAAAAGGCGAGGATACCTATCTAAGAAATAAAGCACTTGGCACCGGCCACGGGCCTTCCGGCAATCCGACGCTCATTGTCAACTACGGTCCCAATGCGACGCTGGATAAGCCCTACACGATAGAGACTTTTGCCGATGATGCCAACGAAGCGAAGCTGTACAAGCTGGAATTGGTCTATTCGCTGGGGAATTCCGATCACGGAACCGACGGTCTAACGATACAGGTTCCGGTGGACGGCTGGGATGATACTGATACGCCATCGCCCGCTTGGGGCGAACTGTCTGCTTTCAATAAGTTTTTAAGTATTGGACCAAGCTGCGGGGGCATTGGAGCCCGCTTCGGCTGGCTGGATTTCAACGACGAATGGCAGGGGGAGTTCAGCGCCGGCGCCGGTCATTGATCGTTACTATTGGTATTTAGCTTCGATGAGCGCATAGACAGGACTCTTTTAGGTGCGCTACCCTTAGGAATCAAAAACCTAAGGAGGACTATGCGTGCCCCTCCTTGTTCCCCGCTATCTTTCCACATCCAGCCCGGCCTTTGCGATCGATCTCTTAGCCCTTGGGCTTCTCCTGGGACTCCTGGCCTATAACCTCTTCCTGGCCTTTTCCACCAAGGAAAGGATGTTCGCGTACTTTTCAGCGATTGTGGGCTTGCTGGTAATTCTGCAGACTTTCTCGGCCTACGAAAGATTCATTTTTTACCTGACCTACAACCGCGTAACGGTAATAACCCACCTTTTGTTCATTACCTTTCTGCTTTTCTTCGAAGATTTTTTTTCACTGCGGTTACACAGACCGAGGCTTTCAAAATTCAACCGCTTTTCGATTTATCTGATAGCGGGGTATACGATTTTCTTTCTCGGCGCCAAATTTATATTTCCTGAGGCCGCGGGCTTTCACAAGCTTCTGGATTTCATCCGGGAGCTGTTCGTCTTTTATACGAATGTGCTTTTTATTTTCACCATCGCGACCGCCCTGGGCTGGTTGCGCACCGAAGCGCTATTGCTGCTGATCGCATTCATTCCCCCCGCACTTCTTACCTCGATAAACGCCATGAATATTTTCCCCTTTATGGCCCGCTACGAAAGCTTTGTCGGGTTTCTTATGCGGTACAACCAACCGATCGGGCTTTCGCTCCAGGCGATTCTCTTCTCCCTGGCCATGGGCAACCGCTACAACCGCATCAAGTTAGAGCGCCAGCAATCCGTTGAGGAGAGCCGGCGGCTTTCGCGGCTGAACGAAGAGCGTATGGAATTCTACACGAATATGAGCCACGAACTGCGGACTCCGTTGACAATAATACTGGGAATCAACGAACAGCTGCGCAACGGCAGGTATGGCGATTCGATACGGAAAAACAAAGGCCAGTTTTCTGCCATCGAGCGGAACTGCCTTCGTCTTCTCAGGCAGGTGAGCGCCATGCTCAGGCTGGGACAGCCGGCTGAAACCATTCAAGCGGAAACGCTGCCCCTGACTGCCACTATTCAGCTGATACTGGACGATTTTGTCCCCGCTGCGGAAGAGCGCGACATTACACTTTCCTATGCGCCCGACAAAGCCTTGGGCACGCTCGGCCTTTCCCTTGCCTGCGAGGATTTGGAAGCCCTGATCATGAATCTCGTATCCAACGCTTTAAAGTATTGTCCTTCGGGTTCGCAGATCAGCGTGGATGCGGCAAAGACGAGCACGGGGGAGCTTGAGGTATCGGTATCCGATACAGGCCCGGGATTTTCCCAGGAGCAGCAGGAAGCGGTATTTCAGCGTTATCGAAAAGCTCCTGGAACGGAAGCCCGGTTCGCATCGGGGCTGGGGCTTCCCCTGGTAAAAATCATTATGGAAAACTATGGAGGCTCGGTTTCGCTGCACAGCAGGCTGGGCAAGGGGTCACGCTTTACGCTGCACTTTCCCGCACCCTTGGTAAAAACCTTGACTGCCGAAAAGCCGCCAACCTCAGACAGAAAGATCTTCAGTCAGCTCTACACTGCCGATTTGTCTCCAGGCTTTTCGGGCGCAGATTCGGATAAATCGAGCCATGCCCAGGAACAAAAGCCAAGGGTCTTGGTTGTGGAGGACAATCAGGATATGCAAGGCTACATCGCCTCGGTTTTAACCGAGCGCTTTACCGTACTGACCGCCTCATCGGGGAAGGATGCCCTCGCCTTGCTGGAAACCGACACTGTGGACGTGATTGTCTCGGATGTAATGATGCACGGCATGGACGGCCATGAATTCCTGGCTGCGATGAGAAAAGGCCGGGGAAATTTTCCTATTCCCCTCATTTTCCTAACCGCTCGACACTCTCGGCAAGAGAAGATCGAAAGCCTTAAGGAAGGGGCTATCCGGTATATCACAAAACCTTTTGTTCCCGAGGAGCTCGTTGCGGGCATCGACGCGATTCTGCTTCACGACCGCGAGCTTGCCCATTCCCAGGTGGAGCGGATCAGAAAAGACGTGGAGCTGATTCTGCAAAAAATCGATCGAAAACCCCAGGGGGATTACCTGCGCCCGGACGCTTCATCGGCGGCGCTCGATGCTTTTTTTAAAGCACAGGTACTATCCGAACGGGAGCAGGAGGTTGTGCGCTGCATAATCACCGGCATGAGCGACAAAGAAATTGGAGCAAGCTTGAATATTTCGCCACGCACGGTGGCAAATCACAACAGGACAATATACAGGAAAACCGGGGTATCCACGAGGTTCGAGCTCATCTCCAACGTGCTCACCCGTGCCGCGGATACGGTTGATTTTTCAGGCGGGCAGGATACTCTAGGCTAGATTGGTTTGACTAAGGAGGAGCAGTATGCGCGGCGCCCTATACGAGGCTTTTGGCGGCAGTATTGAAGTTAGGGATCTCCCCGACCCTGTCGCCCCCGAAGGCGGCGTGGTGCTCAAGGTGCAGGCCACCGGCATCTGCAGAAGCGACTGGCACGGCTGGATGGGCCACGACCCTGACATTCGCCTGCCCCATGTGCCGGGTCACGAGTTGGTGGGCACAATCGTCGAACTGGGCAAGGGCGTGCGCAACTGGAAGCTGGGTCAGCGGGTGACAATGCCCTTTGTGGCGGGCTGCGGACATTGCGGGCCATGCCTTACGGGCAACCAGCAGATTTGCGATCATCAGTTTCAGCCCGGTTTTACTCACTTGGGCTCCTTCGCCCAGTTTGTGGCGATTCATTATGACGACATGAATCTTTTCGCCTTGCCCGAGGAGATGGATTCGGTGGCCACTGCCAGCTTGGGCTGCCGCTTCTCCACGG
>JAVEYV010000230.1:0-4230 GCA_034003305.1 Spirochaetia bacterium
AGCCACGGATGGCGCTCACCGCCCTGTTGGTATCGATCTGTCCAACGGTCCTGAGCTGGATCTGCATGCGAATCGATTTAGGCTCCAGGGGGTCGTCGGCAAAATCGCTGATATCGCCAGAGAGTAGTACCAGGTAGTTGGAGATAAGAAGCCTCAGTTCTTCCGCGGTTTTTTTGCCGTAGCGCTCAGGATCGGTGGGAATTTCATAGTAAGCCCTGCCCCTATAGTTGGTGAGCCTGGCAAGACTCTCCACCAGATCGGCGGCGGTACGCGTTTCTCCGTTGTTCTCGGCTATGGCCTTGTCCAGAAGGGCTACCAGGGCCAGCTTGTCCAGGCTGTCGATGGTATCGCTTAGGCTTTTATCCTTCGATTCTGCCGGGGCGGGGGAGAGGGGCGGGGCGCTTGCTTCAGGATCCTGGACATCCTGCCCAGACTCCGGGGAGGCAAAGGAAGAAAATCCAAAGTCAGAAAACCCGAAAGCCGGCGCCTCTTCACCGGCAGGGCCGGATTGGGCTTCCTCGGCTCTGGGCTTCAGACCGTCGGGACTCTCGTCCACATTGAATACCTGATTAACCCGCTTGATCATGTCGGTAAAGCCCGTGGTCTTGCCAACTTCGGGCACCGATGCGTGGAGATAATCGGCCAGGCCATCCATGGCGGCCAGCACATCGGGGCGCAAGACCCCGCCCGGTTCTTCTGAGCTCAGCACCAGGCTCACCGACTTGGAGCCGCCGAACTTGTCCCGAATGAAGCGATCCGACAGGACCACGTCGGTATTGGGCTTGAAATACTCCACCAGGACATTGTCGATAACCAGGCGTCCGAGGGAGAACAACGATACCAGGATTATGACCAAGCCTAGGGCGAGGACGCTTCGTTTTTTTGTGGAAACATGGCCCAGGGCATCGGCGATGGCGCCGCTTAAGGGATCTTCCTGGCCTGGCTGTATCTCGGTGATTCTAAAGCGGGGCAGTTTTTTGGCCGGGCCTCGAAGTATCATGATAGCCGGCACGAGGCTGAGGGACACGAGAAAGGCTACCAATACTCCGAAGCTGGCAAAAATGCCGAATTCGAAGATGGGAACAACCTTGGAGAAGCTCAGGGAAATAAAACCGGCGAAGGTGGTAAGGGCGGCCAGAAGCACTGGATTGCCCACGCGCTTCAGCACCGCCAGCACCAAGGCCCTGTGTTCTTCCCGGTTGAGGGTTTTCTTCTCCGCCAGTTCGTCGTAGTAGTGGCTTACCACATGAATGCCGTAGGCGCTTCCCACCGCAACCAGTATGACCGGGAGCACGGTGGAGAGCATGGACAGCTTTACTCCGAACAGGGCCATGGCGCCGATTGCCCAGATTGAGGAGACGAGGACCGTCAGCAGGGGAAGGAGTACACCGCTTAAGCGCCGGAATGACAGGAAAAGCACGAGGATAACCACAAAGACAACCAGGGGAATGAGAACGACCAGGTCTTCTTCCATGGCGTCGTTCACCACCGAGCTGAAGACGGGAATTCCGGTTATGTAGAGCCTTGTGTCGGGGAAGGCTACTTCGTCGGCGATGCGTTTTAAAGAGTGATGAATGGCCACGACCTCGGGGGAGCCGGCGTTCTCGACGGATGTATCGAGATAGACAAGGACCTGCGTGCCGGTAAAATCCTGGGAAACCAGGGAGCCCTTGTACAGATCCCAGCTTAGAATCTTTTCTTTTAGCTCGGCCACCTCGTTGCGGCTGCCGGAATACGAATCCGGCACCAGGGGTTCTGCGATGATCGCGTCTCCTCTGCCGGTGAGGTAGTCGGTGGAGCTTAGGGAGGTGATGGATGCGACGATGGGAATTTCTGTGAGTCTTGCGTCGAATTCCCGAAGCTTTTGGATGAATTCAGCGTCCAGAACCGAACCGTGCTTCCGTTCCAGGCCCACCAGGATGAACAGCTGGCTTCCGAAGGATTCGTTGACCGACTTCATGCCCAAAAGCTCTGGATCGTCGTCGGGCACAAAGCGGAAATTGTTGTTGTCCAGTTTTGCGTTGGGAATCTGCAGGGCGAAAAACACCGTAATGATGCTTATGATTGCCACGATCCATCGCGGGTGCTTGAATAGCTTTTCCATATTTCTATCCTCTGAGCAGGTGAGCGTTTAAGGTTTTTCCTGCAACAATGATCTGCCGTTTCATTGAGAAAGCCTGAGTGTCGATCGGTCAACCTTATCCGAGGCGAGACCGCGCAGAATCAGCTCGAAGGTTTCCCGCATTTCGTTGCGCATTAGCACCGTATCCCTCCGGGGACGCGGAATGCGGCTGATAGTATCGATCACCGCGGTGGCGATCATTATCACGGTACGGGCAAGCCTGCCCGGGTCTTCACTCTGACAGACCGAGCCGTCCTCCATTCCTCTGCGTAAAAGGGATTCGATAAGACCCACCAGGCCAGCGGTTGCCTTGGCGAATTTTTCAGAAGCCTGGGCGTCTCCAAATGGAAATTCCGGGTCCAGGTAGTTTTTTATGCCGGTGAGAACCACCAGGTCCTGAGATTCGCCTAAAAGCTCGAGATAGGTTTCCCAGAGAGCCTGGAGGGCCTGGAGGCCTCTGCCTTCGGCGGGAATCCTGAGCCTCGCGACCTCGGTGAACTCAGAGATGGCCTCCTGGAGAATCTCTATGAGAATTGCTTCCTTGTTTTCAAAATAGAGATAGAGCGTGGCCTTGCTCAATTCGCTTGCCCGGGCTATGTCCAGCACGGAAAAGGAGCCGATGCCCCGCTCCAGAATCAGCTTTTTAGCCTTGCTCAGTATGAGGGTGCGGCGTTTTTCCTTTTCTCGGTTTTTTCTTTCTTCGATTCCCATAATTTTTTATGACCAGTGGTCATTTAATGACCACTGGTCATAAATGTCAATAGGAGGAGAGGCCAGAATATCGGAAATGCCAAGTTTTTGCTTACTGGGCTTTGATGAATTCTCCCCGGTGATATTCGGCGAAGGCCAGGCGGAGCTCCTCCTGGGTATTCATGACGATAGGACCTCCCCAGGCAACCGGTTCTCCCAAGGCCTGGCCCGCGATCAGAAGGAATTTAGAAGCAAGACCGGGGGATCCCTTTGCCTCGACGAATTCAGCGGCTTCCGCGGGCAGATGGCCGAGCTGGCCAGCCTTCAGAGAAGTGCCTCCAATCTCCGCTTCACCTTCGATGCAGTAGGCTGCGGCATTATAGGCTGCCGGCAGAGGTATCCGAACGGAAGCACCGGCATCGAGGGAAACGATCATATACAGAACCGGCACGTAGAGGTCAGGAGTAGCGCCCTTGAGTCCATCGAATTCCCCGGCCAGAAGGCGGATCTCGGCCCCTTCTTTTCTGATAAGAGGGATTTCGGCGGCCTCAACCGCCCTGTACCTGGGATCGGTCATTTTAAGCTTGGCGGGAAGATTCACCCAGAGCTGGATGCCCTCCATCCTTGGTCCTTCATCGCCGGGCTCGGGCATTTCCTGGTGGATTATGCCAGAGCCAGCGGTCATCCACTGGGCGTCCCCGGGCTTTATAAGGCCCTCGTTGCCCATCGAATCGCCGTGGGCCACCTTGCCGGCTAAAAGGTAGGTTACCGTCTCTATGCCCCGGTGTGGATGCCAGGGGAAGCCCGCGATGTACTCCTCGGGCTTGTCGGACCCGAAATGGTCCAGAAGAAGGAATGGGTCGAAGGAGTTGCCGGCGGAAAAACCGAATACCCGCTTAAGTACGACTCCGGCTCCATCCACGGAGCGTTGGGCCTGCAGCACCCTGCCGACCCTGCGGGCTCCCGGGCTTGAAAGTCCCGGGGAGCCCTTGTTCTCATTCTTGGTCGAACTCACTGGACTCCCTCGTCGCAGGCTTCTTCTTTATCGGTAGGTCTGGATGTTTCCATGGTGTGCGGCTTGTCGCAGGGCTCGAGTTTTGAATCCTCTGCCTGTTTCTTGAGTTCCTTTTTTCCGATTTCTTTTTCAGCCATTTTTGCCTCCTTGAATGGTCTTATATTAAAGAATAACTATTTTTATCGGGAATGCAAAATAAACAAAATTTTCTCACCCGAAGGAGTCCAGGCTCAGGTCGATGCGAAACCGAAGCGCTTGCTTATTTCGTAGCGCGGGCCGCCGGGCGATAGAATGGATTCCATCAAGTGACGGGCATCCAAAATCAAATGACGGGCATTAAAAAGTCGGCGCCGGAGAGCGGGGAAGCCTGGATATTCGGCTTTTGGATTCACAGGCGGGTTTC
>JAVEYV010000231.1:0-4160 GCA_034003305.1 Spirochaetia bacterium
AGGCTGCGGACGGATCGGTCAGACCATCGCCAAGGCCTGCTACGACTCCTTCGGCATGAAAATCGTCGGCTACGACGAGTTCCTCCCCGAAGCGGTGCAGAAAAGCCTCTCCTCCTGGATCGAATTCGTCAGCCTGGAAGAACTCTGCCGCAGGTCCAACGTCATCACCATGCACGTCCCCCTAACCGACGGCACCCGCAACCTCATCAATGCAGAGCGTCTGGCTCTCATGCAGAAGGACACGGTCATCGTCAACACCTCCCGGGGAGGGGTGATCGACGAAGCGGCCCTGGCGGCGGCCCTCAAGGCCGGCCAGATCGGCGGCGCGGGCCTGGACGTCTTCGAGGACGAGCCCCCCAAAGCCGACAATCCCTTGCTGAGCTGCGAAACCGCCCTCCTGACGCCCCATGCCGCCGCCCTCACCACCGAGTGCGTCCTGCGTATGGCCGTGGCGGGCAGTCAGCGGGTTATCGACATGGCCGCCGGCTTCAACCCCGGCCTGGTCGCCAACCCCGAAGTGCTCAAGCTCGAGCGCTGGAAGGGCCTCAAGGCGAAGGGCTAGGCCGCTAAAGGCGATCCAGCACCGGCGCGCGCATTGGCAGCCGAGTAGGAATTTTAACGAGTAGGAATTTAGACACGATAACAGGAATTTTAACAGGATTGACAAGTATTTAGGCAGAATTAACAAAAGAGGCCCGCGAACCTTCCGGTTCGCGGGCCTCTTTTTCAAAAATTCACAGAACTCACTTAAAATTCCATCAAAAAAAATGACCAAACGCAAGTCTATCCGCATTTGGTCATGACTATTCGCAACTCGACTTTACAATTAGTACGCTTCGCCCGGCTCCGGTATCGGCCTGAACACGAGACTAAACCAGCGCGCTCAATTCAGCCCAGTATCACAAAAAGAACTTCGCGTTCAGATTCAGGACACTCCGCCATTCCACCCCTGGCACGGCCCTGCCCAAACCCTGGCCATCCTCGTAGCGGGAATGGGAAAGTCCGTAGCCGATGCTCAACTCCAGAGGAATCTTCACGCCCAGAAGTTCGGGAACAGCAGGCGGCCTCCACCGAGCCTGCACTTCCCCTATATTGTGATATTCATAAATTCCATCGTGGAGGAAATCCTTATCAGGGTATTTATCCAAGTTACCGTAATCCTGGTACTTGTCCACATCGCCATAGATTTGCCAGTCGGTAAGAAAGGTTTTTCCCGATGCCGGTTCGTTATCCCCATGGCGGATCAAACGGTAGCCAAAAGATAGCCTCCAGCCGGAACCGAGCTGGGTGTCTACACGCACCGACAGTTCGTCGGAATTCGGGGGCAGGTAATAGCCCAGATTCTCCCCGTCGTGGGTATAGGACTCGTCCACCCGCAGGCGCGAATCGTGGGTCCAAACCGGATAGTGGGCGTAGACGAATGGCTCTATCTTTGTGTACTGGGCACTCAAAATCCCAAAGGGCAGCAGAGGCAAGGCAAAGTCCGCGCCTCCCTGGTAGGCAAACATATTCCTGGGCCGGGAAAACCATTCGCCAGGCCCTGACAGTTCCATCTCGTCCACGAAGGCCGAAGCGTAGAGCTTTCCGATGCCTTTCAATAGAATTTGGATATCACCCTGTAAGGCCATATTGTCGATATCGGAAACCGTAACCTGATACTCCACGGCGAACATCATGGGCGAAAGATAGCCTAGCTCAAAACGCTTAGAGCCGATCATCGTTCCGCTCGCGCCTAGAGTAAGCCAGGGGAAGGGAAAGAGCTCGAGTCGCTGGATAGCGAACATTTTTTGTTCGGTTATTGCAGTATAATTACCGCTCAAATCCTTTGTAGTCTCTTTATCCACGCCACCCTTTTCCCAATTCCCCAAAGAACCCACCAAATGGGAAATCGAGAAGAGCTGAGATGGCCTGAACTGAAATTCCAAACCCATAAACGGCCGAGCCGTACCCGAGAGCGAAAGGGAGCCCGAACCCATCCCCCAGTCTCGCCTGAAGCGAGAAAGCCTGTACGTGAAAGCCCCCGAATCACTGGCGCCGGCGATGTCGGACTGCAGGTCGAAGCTCCAAGTGGGGTAATCTTCCTCCCCATCGGTTGTCGGTGATGTCGAAACCTTGTTATGGTATGAATCCCACTCCTTGGTGAAAGAATAGGGCATATACAGATCACGCTCGATCTTGTCGTAGGTCACCCCGATAGTCCCCCAGAGCGACAGCCAAGATTCTGGATACATCTTCACATAGGCCTGAAACATCGAATTGAGGTGCCAGAGATCTGCCGGGTCGCCGGAAAAGGAAGCGCCGCTCAAACCAGCGGCCGCCGCATCCGCAAGCCCTGCCGCGTCAAAACGCCCCGTAGCCTCGATATGGGCGCCCACCGCCGCCTTGTCGTTCGAAGCCCTCCACAGCGCCTGGCCAATATCGCCCTTCGATCCGGCGGAAAACTCAGCGGAAAGCCGCGCTATCTCTTCGCGCTCGGGCAGGGAAAACAATCCCAGCCGGCCCTGAATCGTCGCGAGCAGTTCGGCGATTTGCGCCCTCGTGTAAGGTTTTACCGACGAAAGCCTGTTCAGCGCTCCCCGCAGCTCCGCCGCCTCGATCACCGCGTAGATGGGATGGCCCAGCTCCACCGCGAGGTGGGATCTGGACACAGCCTGCTTCGAGGTGCTTACCTGTGCTCCAAGATTGATCGTTACGGTCAAAGCGATAAGCAAACTGAAGCGGCGCATACCTTTATTCATATTTTTTTCCTCTCGGCCAATTCTTCCAGCGCAGGCAAGTCAGCCGGTTCGACAAGGGCGATTTCCAAACCCAAATTATCGAGAATTGAGATAATCAAAGTGATGGATATACCCGCCAGCCTTCCATTCTCGAGCTTACTCAGAGTCACCCTGCTTGAACCCGCTCTGCGGGCGAGCTCGACCTGAGTAAAACCCAATTCTTTTCTGTACGCCCTAATCGATGGCCCCAGCTCCCAAAATTTCATTGCGCTAATCCTTAAATGTAAACAATAGTTAACATTTATAGTTTTTTTATATTTATGTAAACTATCTTGAACATTGTCAACTGGCGATTAGCGTACTGCGCTTGTCGCTAGGCAACTTTCCGCAAGAAGACTGGCTCATGACACGCATTCTTGCCCGAACGCATAATCCATGGTCGAACTGTTTTTTCTTGCATTTCCGCCTTAAGCGTATACAATCATAATAGAAGGTATAAAGTGATCAGCTTTCTAGACCCTAAACAGCGGAGGAACCGTGCACAAGAAAGCCCTCATCGCGGCATTCTGCCTTCTCGCACTATGCGCAGGAGCCCAGGAAAACAAAGAAATGCTCAAAGCCGACAGCCCGACCGCCGTTGCCAACATCCTGGATGAAATCCGCATCGAAGGCTTTGTGCCCGATTTTCTGAAAATTTCCCTGGACTTCGCCGCGGACAATTCAGCCGCGTTAAGGGGCTACTATCCATCCGAAGCCGCTGCCAATAACGCCGCTGACCCATCCGTCATTGTCCGGAAAGCCGATAAAACATTTTCCATCCACCCCGGCCAGGTAGTGGACCTGGGCATGGCTGTCTTGATTTCCAATGTGGTTGGGCCGTATACAATCTCGGTTTTCAGCGCCAACGGCGGGCAGCTTGCCAGCTCGGCGCCCGATGCGACAGTCGGTATTCCCTACAGCCTCGGCCTCGGCGACCAGCTAACCCGGGCGCAAGCCGGCGTCTTTTACTTTACCGGTTCGGGAAGATCCCACGCTGGAGGCATCCGCCTTAACGTATGCCTGATCTTTGACCAGCTGAAGCCGCCGCTGCCCCACAGCGCCTACACCGACGAGCTCTCCTTCGTGGTTTCGGCCAACTAAAACGCGGGGCCGCAGGTCTTGCCCAGACCTGCGGCCCCGCCGCTCATTCACGCCCCCTCGGCGCGGAACGCTCATGTATAAAACACAGTCACAGCCCGCCCTATTAGGATTCGCCTCCTATCTTGGCATCGACCAAGGCATCGTCCTCATCCAAATCGAAAAGAATGCGGGAGAGCAAGATCCTCGAAGCCTTAGCCCCCTCGGGAAAGCAAAAAAGACTCTTTACGGGTTTAATTTCCTTATCTCGGCCGCTGGGAAAGCCCGCCACGACAAAAACGACATCCTCTCGATCCAGCAAGGTAT
>JAVEYV010000232.1:0-4119 GCA_034003305.1 Spirochaetia bacterium
ATGATGATCTCCTCGGTCTCGTGCGCCGATTGCCGGGATAGAACCTCGATCCGCATCCAGCCGGACTGCCCGATGAGGTCTTCCAGAGCCCCGATGACAGGTCTGCCTGTGTAACGGAATGTCAGCTCAGCCGCCTCCGGTTGCAGGCTTTTAGCACGCTCTATAAGGCTCTGCGCCAATGGATGCTGGAGCCGGTAGGCATGCGCCTGCGCTCCCTCCTCGACGACGAATCGGTAGGACTCACATCGGTAGAGAAATGAAGCTTTTACATCATCCCAGCGCCCCTCGCCTCCGAGAAGATGTTTTGTCAGGAAGTACAGGGAACGCTCCTGAGAGCTTCGGATTGCCAAGGCTTCGGTTTCGCGCAACTTGAGGCGTTGCTGCACCTCCTCGTCCAGGTTCTCGAGAACCTTCTTCTGCGCCTTTGTCATGGTCCTGGTTATCGTCTCGTCGAGTTCGAGCTGGAGCTGGCCGAAAGCCTCGTCGATCTGCGTCCTCGTCCTGCAGGTCTGGTAGATGCCGAGAATGCGCCGCTCGAAGTCCACGCCTGATCCCAGCGCGCCGAGAACCTCGTCGCTCGCTCCGAAAACTCCGTCGAAGAGCCTGAACTTCTCCAGGAGAAGTTCGTAAACGCGCTCGTCGGCTCGGTTCTTGGTGTTGAGGAAGTTGACGACCACCACGTCGTACTTTTGTCCGTAGCGGTGGCATCGTCCTATCCTTTGTTCTATACGCTGGGGATTCCAGGGAAGATCGTAATTGATGAGGAGGGAGCAGAACTGAAGGTTCACCCCCTCGGCTGCTGCCTCGGTGGCGATCATGATCTTGGCCGAGTGTTTGAAGTAGTCCACGAGCGCGGCACGCATATCGGAGTTAGGGCTTCCTGTCACTCGATCGGAACCCTTGTTCCGCTCGAGCCACTCCTTGTAAATCTTTTTCGACGATGGATCCTTGTTGTCGCCGTTGAAAAGGACAACCGACCCCGAATAGGGCGAGTCGGCGAGGATCTGCTCGAGGTATTTTTGGGTCCGTTTGCTCTCCGTGAATATTATCGCCTTGTCCGCGGCGCCGAGGTCGCGCATCTTCCGGAATCCCAGCTCGAGAGCGGTTAAGAGTTTGTCGCCCTTCGCGTTCGTACTGATCGCCCTTACTCGCCTCTGGAACTCCCTGATCTCCCCGAGCTCTCGGGCAAGCGCGTCGGCCCGCCCACCTTGATCCACCACCACCTGAGCTTCGACGTCTTCATCTTCCCACTCTTCAACCTCTGCTTCGACGCCGTCCAGGTCCTCCAGGACATCCTCAACCGCCCACTCCGCGGAGAGGTCTGCCAGACGCCGTTCCATCCGGTCGAGCGCGTTTTGTATCGCGAAGGTCGACGATGCCAGAAGCTTATGGAGCACAAGCGTTAAGAGCGCGCGTTGGGAGGACGGAACCGAGAAGAGATCCTTGCGCGACAGCCAAGTGGTAAAGTCATCGTAGAAGGATTGTTCTTCGTCATCGGGTGTATAGGTCTCGGTGAGGGCTATCCGCTTCGTGTACTTGATGTATTCCAGCACCTGCCGCCGGAGGGTTCGGTAGAAAAAGGGCTCGATCCGCTTCTTGAGATCATGGAATCGGCCATCGTCGGCGAGGCGGACATACTGCGCCCGAAAGCTCTCTTCGCTTCCGAAGGAATACGGATCGATAAAGGAAAGAAGGCCAAAGAGCTCCATAGCGCTGTTCTGGAGCGGAGTCGCCGTCAGGAGTACCTTGCGAACATGGGCCGTAGCTTCTTTCAATGCCTTTCCCATCTTGTTTTTCTTCTGCCAGCTATTACGCACCCGATGGGCTTCGTCGATGATAACGAGGTTCCAGCCTACTCTATGGATGTAATCCGCCTTCCTGGCCGCGAACTGGTAGCTCGTGATGATGATGACATCGTCCCTTTCAAAGGGATTATTGTGTCCGCGAGTCTCGGCTTCTTTGAAATTCTTCGTCTCGAGAATGAGGCTCGGCAGGTAAAACTTCTCCGCGAGCTCGGTCGACCACTGCTTACGCAGTGTAGCGGGCACCACAAGAAGGATACGGCGTTTCCGCTCCGCCCATCGTTGCGCGAGGACTATGCCCGCCTCGATCGTCTTTCCGAGGCCGACTTCATCGGCAAGAAGGACGCCTTTTGAAAGCGGCGACTTCAGCGCGAAAAGAGCGGCGTCGATCTGGTGGGGATTGAGGTCGACCTGGGCGCCCATCATCGATCCCGCTATCTTCGCGTAGCTATCGTCCTGAGATCGCTTTGAAAGGTCCCAAGCCCAGAAAAGAGCCTGATGATCTGTTGTCGTAAATTGAATCCGATTTGACGAGTCATCCGGGCGATCAGGAAATTTTTTATTGCTATTTTTTGATTCTTTATAAAAATCCATACGTTCCCAGTTTTGCACAATTTAACCCACTAGTCAAATATGCGTGTTGACCCGATGCCGCAAGCCTGCTAGAGTCCGCTCGTATAATCTCTATTGTTGCCGCGGGCTATGCCAGGCCTTTAAGTAAGGCCATCCCGACCGCGTGTCAGGAGGCATCATGACGCCCGAGCCCGCCGCGTTCTACAGCATCGCCACCATTATTCTCTATGTTCTTTTCCTCTTCGCTTTGGGGTATCGCCGCGCCCTTCGGCATGATTCGAATCATGAGGAATTTTTCCTCCGCGGAAGAACACTCGGCTGGTTGCCTCTTTTCCTCACCCTTGCGGCGACCAACTTTTCCGCCTTTACCGTGTTAGGCTTAGCGGGCGCGGGATATCGGCAAGGCTATGCCTTCTATCCCGCCATGGCCTTCGGAACCGGCTTCATGGCCTTGGGCATGTACCTTGTGGGAGCTCCCTTGCGGGAAGAAGGCGCCGTTCGGGGATGGATCAGCCCCGTGGACGTGGTTCGGGATCGCTTCGAGTCCAATGTCCCGGCAAGAGTTTTCGCTTTTTTCCTCATTATTTTCACGCTTCCCTACCTGGCCCTCCAGCCGATCGCCGCGGGCTATCTCATGGAGACAGCCTGGGGCATTCCATATCGCTAGGGAGCCTTGGGCGTTACCGCGGTCATCGCGCTGTATACTGCCCGGGGAGGCTTAAAAGCCCTGGCCAAGACCGATGCCTTCAACGGGATTATCCTTTTCGGCATCGCCTTGGCGGTCTGGCTATCCCTGCACCGCGCGGCAGGCCTTGCCAGGCCGGGCGGCACAGCGGAGCTTATCCCTCCCCGGAGCATGTCTCCCCTCGAACTTTTAGGGTATTACCTTCTGTGGTTTATGGCCGATCCGATGTTTCCGCAGCTAGGCCAGCGCTTTCTCGCGGCGTCGGGCAAGGCAGCGCTCCAGCGGAGTGTCACAGTCTACCCGCTCGTGACAACCGTACTGTTTTTTTCACCATCGGCGCAGGCGTTTTAGGTTCGGTTCTCATCCCAGGCCTTGAAAGTTCGGAAGTGGACAAAATTTGGCTGCTCGCAGCCGCGAAAGCAGTCAGCCCTGTGTTGTCAGGGGTCTTCGTACTGGCTCCATTGGCGGCCCTGGTGTCCACCATGGATTCCCAACTTCTCTCCCTGGCTTCAATCGTCGCCAAGGAGACGAGGCTGCCGCCTTCGCGCATCGCACATCTAATCTACCTAATCGCTGCGTCGGGGGCCTTCATGGCCTTGTTTCCGCCCACAGATATCCTCGCCTTCCTCAATGCGACGAGCTTTCTGGGCTATGCGGCGCTGTTTCCTAGCTTCGCAGGAGTTTTCTACTCCAAAAAGGCTCGGGGCAGCGGGGCCCTGGCCTCTATGATCGCGGGGGAAGCGGCAGTTATTCTCATAGGCTTCAAGGTGGTTTCAACCGGAAGAATACCTGCGATTTTCGTCGTCGCGGGTGTTGCGATCATCGCCTGGGGTATCGGCAACAGACTCCCGCTGCTACCGAAGCCGGCCGCCCAGGGATTCAGCTCCCGGAGGTTTGCGGATATTCTGCCCCTAAGATGGGTATTAATCTTCATCGCACTGCTCTCTAGCACAATCCTCATGGGTATTTTAGAGAAAGGCCGAAGGATGATAGGAGCGTACCCTCTATGGCTGCTCTGGAGCGCCGGTGCGGGATTGCTACTCTCTATTTGTTTCGCCT